>NZ_KV801804.1:384929-385451 GCF_001810545.1 Haemophilus sp. HMSC066D02
CTACAGCAGCTTTTTTCGGATCAAGTGCGGTTGGGTTTTCATCCGTTTTTTCGACCGCACTTTCAGTTTCATTTGTCGTAACCGTTTCACTTTGAGCTGCGGCTTTCTTCGCTTTAGCTCTTGCAATAGCAGCGGCTACAGCAGCTTTTTTCGGATCAAGTGCGGTTGGATTTTCATCTGTTTTTTCGACCGCACTTTTAGTTTCATTTGTTGTAACAGCTTCACTTTGAGCGGCAGCTTTCTTGGCTTTGGCTCTTGCAATGGCCGCGGCTACTGCAGCTTTTTTAGGATCAAGTGCGGTTGGATTTTCATCTGTTTTTTCTACTGCGCTTTCAGTTGCATGTGTTGTAACAGTTTCACTATTAGCGGCAGCTTTCTTCGCTTTGGCTCTCGCAATGGCTGCAGCTACCGCGGCTTTTTTCGGATCAAGTGCGGTTGAATTATCATCTGTTTTTTTGACCGCGCTTCCAGTTGCATTTGTCTCAACTGTTTCACCTTGAGCAGCAGCTTTCTTGGCTTTGG
>NZ_KV801804.1:385551-492011 GCF_001810545.1 Haemophilus sp. HMSC066D02
CACCTTGAGCAGCAGCTTTCTTGGCTTTGGCTCTTGCGAGAGCTGCAGCAACAGCTGCTTTCTTCGCCTCTTTTTCATCGGTTTGTGACGTTGTTGCATCCGTCACAGTGCCTGTATCTGCTTGTGCTTGTTGTTTAGCTAGGCGACGGGCTTTACGCTGCTCCATGAGCTCATGGTTATCCGGTAAGATTTCGCCTTTCTCAGATACGATAGTTTTTGTTTCTTTATTTGCGGCTGAACCCGCTTGTTTTGCTTTCAGGCGTTCTAATGCCGCTTTAACTGGGTCTTCACCTTTTTGTTTTGCAAGTTCTTCACGGCGAGCTTCTGCAGCACGTTGTGAACGAGCTTTACGCTCTTGTTCTTCGCGCTCCATACGAGCTTGTTTGGCTTCAAAACGGATTTTAGCTTCTTCTGCTTTTTTCGCTTTTTCTTTAATTTCCCAAATTTTAGCTTTTTCTTGTCGGAAATATTGAATAAGCGGAATATGGCTTGGGCAAACATAAGCACACACGCCACATTCAATACAATCTTTTAAGCTGTATTCTTCAGATTTTTGATGATCTTCACTGCGAGCATACCAATAAAGTTGCTGTGGCATTAAATTAACAGGGCAAGCGTCAGAACAAGCAGAGCAGCGGATGCAAGATTGCTCTGGTTCCGGCTCACCATATTCAAAATGATCGGGTGCTAATAAACAGTTAATTAATTTGGTGACTGGTGCGTTGAGATCAGAAAGTTGCAATCCCATCATTGGTCCGCCTGCAAAAACAGGGAAGCGTTCGTCATATTGATAGCCAACTTGCGCTAATAAGTGATCAACCGGTGTGCCTAAGCGAACCCAGTAGTTGCCTTTCTCTGAAATTTTATCACCCGTAAGCGTAACGACACGCTCAATTAAAGGCTCATCATTAATGACCGCTCTTTTTATCGCAAAAGCCGTGCCGACATTATGCATTAATACGCCAATATCGTAAGAACGTCCGCCACTTGGCACTTCCATGCCGGTAAGCAAATAAATCAGCTGTTTGGCTGCACCGGATGGATATTTAGTTGGAATAACGCGCAATTCAATGTCATTTGCACCATGTAGTGATTGTTGAATAGCTTGAATCGCTTCAGGTTTATTGTCTTCAACTGCAATTACCACTTTTTCAGGGCGTAAGATATAACGTAAGATGCGAATCCCTTCGATCATTTCATCGGTGTAATCGCGCATTAAGCGGTCATCACAGGTAATATAGGGTTCACATTCTGCGCCGTTAATAATTAAGAGTTTAACTTTCTTTTCAGCCGATTGGATTTTGGCGGCAGTCGGGAATACTGCACCACCTAAACCAGCAACCCCCGCTTGGTAAATACGATCAATAAGTTGTTCGACAGGTTGTGTGAAAAATTCTTCAAGTGGAAATTGCTCACGCCATTTATCCAAACCATCCGCTTGAATATGAATCATGTCCTCTGTTAAACCAGAAGGATGCGGTGCGACGTGTTCTCCGATAAATTTTACCGTACCAGAAGTCGGAGCATGAACAGGCAAGGTTCTTAAGCCATCACCTTGTGTTAGAGGTTGGCCTTTAAGGACATAATCACCTTCTTTAACTAATACATTACCCGCAGAACCAGCATGCTGTTTAATGGGGACATAAAAGTCATGAGCAAGTTCTGATTGCTGAATAGGGGATTGGTTTGATTGAGATTTCATTTCAGGTGGATGAATACCACCTTTAAAATCCCAAATTTTGCCGGAGTTAAATCTTGTTAATACATCAGCCATGTGATTCCGACTCCCCAACCACTAATTTTTTCTCAATTTCTGTGGTATTTACGACTGGAATGACTAATTTAGGATCAAACTTCCAGTCCCAATTATCAATATCTTTTTTCACTTTAATCATGGAAATACAATCTGTCGGACAAGGTGCGACGCAAAGTTCACAGCCAGTACAGAGATCGGGAATAATTGTATGCATGGCTTTGTTTGTACCGATAATGGCATCAACAGGGCAGGCTTGAATACATTTAGTACAGCCAATACACATATTTTCATTAATGAAGGCAACCATTTCTTCTGGTTCCGCCACATCATCCATTGCGGGTACATCAACACCCATGATTTCGGCAATTTTTACCACCGTTGGACGACCACCAGGCACACATTTTGTGATAACGTCACCATTGGCAATTGCTTCGGCATAAGGCTTGCAACCAGGATAGCCGCATTGCCCACATTGGCTTTGCGGTAAGATGGCATCAATTTTTTCGACGATAGGATCGGCTTCAACTTTTAATTTAATCGAAGCAACACCTAAAATCGCACCAAAAATTAAAGCGAGAACGGTTACTGAAATTAAGATAAACATTATTTTTTAGTGTTATTCCAAAATAAGCCGAGAAAAATCACTGTTACAGTAATAAACATCAAGAGATAAATCATTTTACTAACCCGGCGAAGCCCATAAAGGCAAGAGACATTAAACCGGCCGTAATTAACGCAATAGACGAGCCACGAAACGTAATGGGTACATCTGCAGCAACAAGACGTTCACGTAAGGCTGCAAATAAAACTAAAACTAGTGCAAAACCTAAAGAGGCGCCAAAACCATAAATGACGGATTCAGTTAAATTGTGTGCCAAATTGACGTTTAATAATGCCACACCGAGTACCGCGCAGTTTGTGGTAATCAGTGGTAAGAAAATCCCTAATAATCGATAAAGTGATGGGCTTGTTTTATTGATTACCATTTCAGTAAATTGAACTACGAAGGCAATCACTAAAATAAAAACTAAAGTGCGCAAGAATGTGGCGTTTAGCGGCATTAAAATATAATTATCGACTAAATAAGAACACAGTGACGCTACGGTTAATACGAATGTCGTAGCAAGCCCCATACCAATTGCCGTTTCAATCTTTTTGGACACGCCCATAAATGGACAAAGTCCTAAGAATTTGACCAAAACGAAGTTATTGATTAATGCAGTACTGATAACGAGTAGAATATAATGTGTCATTGCGTCTAAATTTATTTTACATAAGTGGCGTATTATCTCTATTTATCGCCTTGAGAACAATAAAAAATTTGGGTTAGTGCGGTCAGTTTTTCCTTTGTTTTTATTTGATCATTGGTTCTACCTGGCTATGTTGGAAATAGCGATATAGCTGAGGTAGCAACTGAGAAATCAAGTTAAGTTGCTGGTATGGCAACGCAAAGACCGAATTGTTTTTGGCTTGGGTTTCATCCCACTGAATTTTTTTAAGGCTTTGTTCAATACTATTTTGGAGCTTTTCAAAAATTTCAGGACGAAGTTTTTCGATATTTTCCAGTGCATATAAAACCTTTTTCGCAACAGGATAAAAGTCTGACAAAAACTCGGTAGTTTGTTGTAATTGCGCCATTTTATTGCGATATGCCCCTAAAGCAGAAATATAGCTCAATAGGGAATAATTCATTTTTAACAAGTCAAAACCTTCCTGCAAATAGGCCTGATATTTCTTCGGCTCATTATTCATATTGGAAAGCGTTGTGCTTAATGCTGCCGCATATTGATGAGCGTTACGGCGTGCAATACGGTATTTTAAATTATCGCTTTTACCAAATTGTAGTTGGCTAATAATGTGTAAGAAATATTGTGCATCACTTTGAATCGCTTGACGGCTCACTTTATCAAGTTGGAGATATTTCCAATCCGGCCATAGATAAGAAACCGCAAACCATGCAATGGCTGAACCTAATACGGTATCAATGAGGCGCGGGAAGAGCGCTGCCTGAGTATCAAATCCCATCACATCGAAGCTGATCAACACTTGCAGCGTAATAAAGAACGTGGAGAAGCTGTAATTATTACTGCGAAAGAAGAAAAACAGCGTACTGGTCACCACCATTAAGCCAAGTTTCATCTCTAATGTTGGATTGAGATATGGTAATAAGGAGCCAATAATCACCCCTAAAATCGTACCAATAATACGCTGGCGTAACCGCACTTTGGTTGCGGAATAGTTTGGTTGACACACAAAGACCGCGGTAAGCAAAATCCAGTAACCCAAATTAAATTGGAAAAATTCAACAATTGCGCAACACAAAAACACCACGATAGACAAACGTACAGCATGGCGGAAAAGTGGTGATTCAAAAGTGAAATTACTTCCAATAACAGAAAGAATATTTTTTAATCCCGTAATTTGTTCGGTATGAATTTGTGCAGTTTGTTCATTTTCAGTAGTTTCTTGCTCAAGCTGACGTAACTGCCAGTTAATGCTTTGCAGGTTATCAATAAGTGTTTGAAGGGCAAGCAACACATTGTTTTGATTGGTATGTTCTTTACTATAAAGCTCAAGGGATTGAATTGTCCCCATTAATGCTTTTTCTACGCGAATATTATAGTGATAAGGCGTATTTTGACGCAGACAAGCCGTAATATCATGGCATGCTTGTGCTTGTAATTCGAGCAAACGCTGAATGCGGAAAATTAAATCTGTATTTTTGAGTTGCTCTGCAATTTGTCGATAATCAAAATGTGTGGAATTCGCACGTTCATGAATGTCTTGCGCTGCAAAATAATAGCGAATCATACGTTGTGTGCGAGCATGTCGATGTTGTCCACGAATGCGATAGAAAAGTGCTGTTCTGGCTTGATTGAAAGCCTCCACCACATTGGTGTTTTTCATCGCAAAATTAAGGTGTTTTTTCTCAACTTCATCAATCTCATCAGGATCAAAAAATTCTGATTTTGCATCTAGATAATTGCCTAAGGCACAAAATGCTTTTGCCACGCTTTCTTGTACTGGGCGGTTTGGAAAAAAGAGATAAACAATGATAGTAACAATACTGTAGAGCAAAGTGCCTAATAAAATCATCACCGGATTGATAAACCAGCTCGCAGAATTATCTGGTATATAAGTGAGGGTGGTATAAATGGCGACCACCAGCGTACCAAACGCAATGGTACGATAACGTTCCCCCACGGCACCAACCATCGTAAATAAAAAGGTGATGATGGTCATCAACAATACATATTGAATCGGTTTACCAATATTGAGTTGAACGATGAAGGTTGAAATAGAAAAGGCAATTAATGTGTAAAAGATATTTTTTAATCGTCCGGTGAGGCGATTATCTAAATCCACTAAACCGCCTGCAATAATGCCCAAAATTAACGGCATGGATTGCGTGGAAATATCAAAAAACCAGACGCCAAACGCTGCAATATTCACTGCAATAAAAATAGGTATTGAAGCGATTACTTTTGCATTAAGCCATTGGTTCATGTTGATATCCTTGCTTATTGTGTGACTAAAAATTGGATGATAAAAAAGTGAGCGGGAAAGCTCACTTCCTTATCAAAGTGCGGTAAAAAAACGCTTATTTTTGTTTTTTCGCCCAGTTTAAGAAACGAGTTTGAGTTTCTTTATCAGCTTGTTGGAACCAGTATTGTAATTGTTGTTCAGCAACGTTTTCACCTTGTACAACGACTTTGCCTTTCGCTGCTTTTCCTGACGCTGCAGGCATCATACCTACTGTCGGTGCTGCTAAAGCTGAAACCGCTGCTGGTGCATTAGATGCATTATACTCAGCAAGATCGTTAACAATATTTGCTGATGGGAATAAACCTTCTTGTTTTAAGGTATCCACTTTAGCATCAATCACATTACCTGATTTTGTTTTAACGGTAATTTGTGGTTGTGCATTAAATTTTTCGCCATCTTCTTGAGAACGAATTTTTTCTGCAGATACCACAACATCATCAGCCGTACCTTTGAAGGTTACAATAATAGGATTAGATTCAAAAAGTCCTTGGCTAGAACCAGTACCCACGATCTCACCTAAACGTACCACAACTTGTTGTGTTTGGTCAGCTTCTGCATTGAATGATTTTTTTTCTTTTAGAAGGGATTTACTGGCTTTTTGGCCGTTGATTGCAAGAAACTCAAGGTTTGATGAAGTGGTTACCGTGCCGGCAAAACTGCTCGCACTGACAGCAAGGGCGACAACACCTAATGCAAACTTACATAATTTCATAATTACTCCTTTTATTTTTTGAATGAAATTAGATGGTTGTAATGCTATGCTAAATTTTAAAAAATGGGAATAGGAAAGTGCGGTTAATTTTTAAAAAGTTTTTGTAATAAAGGAGCAAATCATGGCAAAACGATTTGTTGTATATGGGCGAGTTCAAGGGGTAGGATTTCGCTATTTTACTTGGAAAGAAGCGGAGAGAATTGGTATTAAAGGCACCGTAAGAAATTGTGTAGATGGCAGTGTGGAAATTATTGCCGAAGGCAATGACGATCAATTACAGGATTTTTATAATTGGTTAAAAGTCGGCCCAAGAACTGCAAGCGTTGAACGTGTTTTAGAGGATTATATTGAAAATAAACGCTATCCTGACTTTTCTATTATTCACCGTTAAAACTGACCGCACTTTACAGGGAGAATTGATGCTCGTAGAATACGCCGCTTATTTATAAATAGGAAAAATTATGCGTAATCAAACAAAACTTCATCTTCAACAATTACAACTCGCCATGCAAAAACTTGATTTATGGCAAGCGGTTCCGCCTTCACAAGACGCTTTTTTAAGTGAAGAGCCTTTTGCTATTGATACCATGTCACCAGAAGAATGGTTGCAATGGATTTTCATTCCAAGAATGTTTGCGTTACTTGAAAGTGGCGCAGCGTTACCCTCAAAAATTGCGGTATCGCCTTATTTAGAGGAAGCATTTAAAGAAGCGGAAGAAGATTTCTTAGTTGAATTATTAACACCATTACGTGAATTAGAAGCCTTATTACAAAATCAATAAATGTTAGAGATCTTATATCAAGACGAATATCTTGTCGCCGTTAATAAGCCTGCAGGTATGTTGGTACATCGCAGCTGGCTTGATACTCATGAAACGCAATTTGTGATGCAAACCTTGCGTGATCAAATCGGGCAGCATGTTTTTCCTATTCATCGATTAGATCGCCCTACATCAGGTGTTTTGCTGTTTGCTTTAAATAGTGAAATCGCAAATTTAATGTGTCAGCAATTTGAACAGAAAACGGTGAAAAAATCTTATTTGGCGATTGTGCGAGGGTATTTGCAAGGTAAAGGACAGATTGATTATCCCCTTAAAATCCAATTAGATAAGATTGCGGATAAGTTTGCACAAGAAGATAAAGCACCTCAAGAGGCGGTAACGGATTATGAGGGCTTAAATATTGTGGAAATGCCTTATGCAGTAGGGCGCTATCAAACCACGAGATATTCCTTAGTGAAGCTAATTCCCCAAACAGGCAGAAAACATCAGTTACGACGTCACATGAAACATATCTTTCATCCTATTTTAGGGGATACACAATATGGGGATTTACATCAAAATCGTGCATTGACGGAACATTCAGGCTGTCAGCGTTTATTTTTACATGCAGATACACTTATTTTTGAACATCCTATTCATTCAACAAAAATAGAAATTAAAGCTAATTTAGATGAGCAATGGATGAAAGTGATGGAATTATTTAATTGGTCTATTTAACGAGAAGAAATCATGTTAGATATTAATTTAACCCACGAACAGCAACAAAAAGCAGTAGAGCAAATTCAGGAATTAATGGCACAAGGAATTAGCAGCGGTGAAGCCATTCAAATTGTGGCAAAAGCATTGCGTGAAATTCATCAAAAAGGTGAGAAAGAGGCTTCTGACAGTAAATAAATAAAAATTTTGTGATCAATGTATCATTTTTAAAGTTTCCTTGTTGCATAAAAAAATAAAATGTTTGAATATATTTCCAATTGAGGTGATAAGGCATGAGTCTTATTGTTTTTAAGTATTAAGGGCGAAGCCTATAGAGGTCTACTATGGAAATTGGTGTAGTAAAATGGTTTAATAACGCAAAAGGATTTGGATTTATTTCTGCAGAAGGCGTGGATACAGACATCTTTGCACATTATTCAGCAATTGAAATGGATGGTTACCGTTCATTAAAAGCGGGACAACGCGTGCAATTTGAAGTGATTCACGGCGACAAAGGATCTCACGCCACAAAAATAATTCCGATTGCGGAATAAGCGAAACGCTAAAACGTTTCAAAATCTTCTCTATTTAGCATAATCAAAAGCCAAGGTTTCTGCCTTGGCTTTTTTTTCATCTTATTTATTGAGCAAGTTTTTCAACCCAGCTTTCATTGCCGTCATTTGGCTTTCATATAATGCTTTGCTTTCGCGTTCATCAATCATATAAGTGATGGTTTCAGAAAGTGTCATTTTCATTTTTCTTGAATATTTAGACAAACGAAGCCAAACGCCGTATTCTAAATCAATAGATTTCTTCTTCGTTGTTTGTTTTTCTGCATTAAAAAAGCGTTTACGTCTTGCACGAATAGCCTGATCAAGCTTAATAGGTAAATCAAGAGAAAGGTGATTTTTTATCCATTCCTCGATTTTTTCAGGATAATTCTGACATTCTATTAATTCTTGAACTTTGCTTTCTTCTAAGCTTTTTTCTTCGTAACGGGTAATTTTTTCCCCTTCGCGATGTTTGCGAATGAGATAAATCCATTTCCAGTTTGCTTCTTGGTTTTCTAATTTTTGGTATTTCATCGTTTTATTATACTTTTTAGTGACGTGGTAACCTCATAAATATACGCTGTTTAAATAAATTTTTCCAGTAGATTTTTATAACGGATTTTCACTCAGTGTGAAGTGTGCGATAATACCGCCAATTTAATTAAAGCGAGATATGTCGTGACTTCAACATCTTCGGAACAAGCCTTAAATTGGCAAGCCTTACAACCAGAATTATCGATTACTGAACTTTCAGCTGAAAAGGCTGATTTTTGGTCATTACAAAAACATGCCACAAAAGCGATTTCTTTATTTTTAAAACAGCCACGTCGCTCTCTATTGGTTTTAAAAGCCGATGATCAAGCAGAATATGCAGATTTATTAGCAGAACTTATTCGCCAAGAACAGCCAAAAGAGCGGTCAGTTTTTGGGGTAAATTACGTAGTTGAGCAGGGAGATTCTTTTTCTTTCCCTCGTATTTATACCGAGCAAGCTCAATCTCTCGCTGATAATTTTGCCGCACAAGGTGATGTACTGAAGGCATTACATGCCGATCAATTTAGCCTTTTTGGTAGTGTACGTGTTCATCCAAGTTCGCAAGATATTTTGCTTACGCCAGGTTTAGTGCATCAAGCCAATGGGGGCGTTTTGATTTTAAGCGCAGCAACGATGCTAAGCCAATTTGATTTATGGCAACGCCTAAAACATATTTTACAAACGCAAACTTTTGATTGGTATTCAGCCCATCCATTTAAAACCTTGCCTTGCGATATTCCAAGTTATCCACTTAATTTAAAAGTAGTGATTTTAGGCAACCGTACTGAAATTGCGACCTTAGGTGAGTTAGAAGAAGATCTTTACAGCTTGGCGGATTACGCGGAAATTGAAAGCTATTATTCTGTTGCACAACCTAAAGCACAAGAAAATTGGGCTAATTATGTGTTGGCATTAGCCTCAAAATATGAACTCGATTTAGATTTAACCGCATTAAATAAACTCTATCAGCTATTAGTGCGTGAGAGTGAAGATCGCTTTTTAATTAACATTTCCCCGTTAAAAACAACAGAAATGTTGCTTAATGCCGCGACGTTGTCACAAAAACAAACCTTAAGTGCGGTTGATTTTGAGCAAGCTTTTAAACAAAAGAACGAACAGCATGGTTTCTTACGTGAACGTACTTATGCGGATATTCTCAACGAACAAATTTATGTAGAAACCAACGGCAAAATTGTTGGGCAGATTAATGGCTTGTCTGTGATTGAATATCCAGGTACACCAGTTTGTTTCGGTGAACCTTCTCGCATCAGTTGTTTAGTGCAGTTTGGTGATGGTGAAGTCGTAGATGTGGAACGTAAAAATGAATTGGCAGGCAACCTTCATGGTAAAGGCATGATGATTTCTGAAGCGTGCTTAGCAAGTATCTTAGAGTTGCCATCACAGTTACCATTTTCTGCATCTTTAGTGTTTGAACAATCTTATGGTGAAATTGATGGTGACAGTGCGTCTCTAGCTATTTTCTCCGTATTAGTCAGCGCGTTATCTGATTTGCCGTTGCCACAAAATATTGCGATTACCGGTACCATTGACCAATTTGGTTTGGTGCATGCGGTAGGTGGAGTGAATGATAAAATTGAAGGCTTTTTCACCATTTGCCAACGTCGCGGTTTGACGGGTAAACAAGGGGTGATTATTCCTGCGACGACGATTCAACAACTAAGCTTATCTGATGAAGTGGTTGAAGCGGTGAAAAATGAGCAATTCTTTATTTATCAAGTCGAGGATATTTATCAAACAGCCAAAATCTTATTTGACCGCGATTTATTGGAAGAGAAAGAAGAATATGCGAAGGGCAAAGAGCCTATTGCGCGTCTAATTCAAAATCGGATTGCTTTCCGTTCGGAAACGCCGAAAAAAAGCTGGTTAGATTTCTTTAAATCTTAATTTCTTTAAAGCGAACCTTGTGTTCGCTTTTCTTTTATCTTAATTACACTGACTGATCCGACAAGTTGAGCTAACAAGTGTTCGCTGTTTACATTTCTTATAAATCCTCATAGAATCTTTACTTATTGGTCTTAACCAAGCAAAACTACATATACAAGGAAATAAAAATGGAAAACACCTGTACACCAAACATTAAAAGCAGCTACACCTATGAAGATTTATTAGCTTCTGGTCGTGGTGAATTATTTGGTAAAGAAGGCCCGCAACTTCCAGCACCAACGATGTTGATGATGGATCGCATTGTAAAAATGACCGAAGACGGCGGTGCGTTTGGTAAAGGGTATATTGAAGCAGAATTAGATATTCATCCAGATTTACCGTTTTTCGGCTGCCACTTTATTGGTGACCCAGTTATGCCAGGCTGCTTAGGCTTAGATGCGATGTGGCAATTAGTGGGTTTCTTCCTTGGCTGGGTAGGCGGTAAAGGTAAAGGCCGTGCATTAGGCGTAGGTGAAGTGAAATTTACCGGACAAATCTTACCAACCGCGAAAAAAGTGGTTTATCGCATCAATATGAAACGCGTAATTAACCGCAAGTTAGTGATGGGAATGGCTGATGGTGAGGTGGAAGTAGATGGTCGTGTTATCTACACTGCAACCGATTTAAAAGTTGGCTTATTCCAAGATACATCAAGTTTCTAATTCAAATAAACACAACATCATATAAAAATAATAGCCCGATTCATTCGGGCTTTTCTTTTTCTATTCTTCGTCAATAATATCGACAAATTCGGCATTCAGTAATTTAGCTAAATCTTGAGGCGCTAATTCGACACTTAATCCGCGTTTACCACCTGAAACAAAAATCGTATCAAACTCAAGTGCGGTCGAATTTATCACTGTTTTTACACGTTTCTTTTGACCTAATGGACTAATGCCTCCGACTAAATATCCCGTGCTTTTTTGTGCCGCATCTTTATCGGCCATTTCCACTTTTTTTACACCAATGGATTTTGCCGCTTTCTTTAAACTCAACATATTTGCCGTGGAAAGCACAAAACACGCTAATTTTTTCTGATCACCATTTTCAGCGACTAAAAGTGTTTTAAAGGATTGGTGCGGATCAAGCCCAAGTTTTTCAGCGGCTTCATCGCCAAAATGCGTATTATTAGGGTCATGATCATAGGTATGGAGAGTAAAAGGAATTTTATTTTTCTTTAGTAAATCAATTGCCGGTGTCATCTGATTTCCTTATGTATTTATTAGTCTTTTTTCTGTAGAATGAATCGGTTCAGAACATTTTACAGCGGAGAGAAAAATGGACGCAAGCCTAAATATTGCTATTGCAGCAGAATTTGATCTATGTGAAAAAATTGCCGAGGCACTTGAACAAAGTGAGTTAGATGTAGGCAAGGTTTCAATTGTAGAAATTTATCCTTTTGAAGAAGAGCAAGCGGTGCGTTTTCGCAATAAAGCGGTTGCTCAATTAGCCACTGATGAGATTGAGTGGGATAGCGTTAATTATCTTTTCTTCGCTGGCCAAATTGACCAAGCCCCCTTATTGGCTCAAGCCGCAGAAAGTGGCTGTGTGGTGATTGATTTAAAAGGGATTTGCTCTGCATTGTCTGATGTCCCTGTTGTTGTCCCAACAATCAATGAAGAAAATCTGACTGAGTTAAGACAACGTAACATTGTGAGTTTACCCGATCCGCAAGTGAGTCAATTAGCTTTATCTTTGGCTCCAATTATTCAACAAACAAATTTAACTCAAGTTTTTGCAACCTCACTTTTACCCGCTTCTTATACGGATGGTGAAACCGTGAACAAACTTGCAGGACAAACGGCTCGCTTACTGAATGGTATGCCATTGGAAGAAGGTGAAACCCGTTTTGCCTTTGATGTGTTTCCACAACAAGCGGCTAATTTAAATCTGCAATTACAAAAAATCTTCCCGCAGTTAGACAATGTCATTTTCCATCAAATTCAAGTGCCCGTATTCTATGGAATGGCACAAAAAGTGACCGCACTTTCAGATTATGAATTTGACTTCCAACCACAACAAAGCGAATTAATTGAATTACATGATAGCCTTGTTACCCCTGTGATTAACGGTGAAAACGAAAACGGTGAAGAAAGCGTCAAATTGCATCTTAGCCAACAAAGTGCGGTTGAAAATGGCATTGAATTTTGGACGGTAGCTGATGAGCAACGTTTCAATATTGCCTTGTTAGGTGTGAAGCTACTTGAATCGATTTATCACCAAGGTTATTAATTTAAGTTAAGGGGAAAACAATGCAACAATCTTTACTTGAACGCCTTTTTTCCATTAAAGAAAAGGGCAGTACCACCAAAACCGAAATTATCGCGGGTATCACCACCTTCTTTACCATGGTGTACATCGTGTTTGTGAACCCATCCGTATTAGGTGATGCAGGAATGGATAAGCAAGTTGTTTTCGTGACCACTTGTTTAATCGCCGCGCTCGGTACCATTGCGATGGGATTATTCAGTAATTTACCTATCGCCCTTGCACCCGCCATGGGGTTAAATGCGTTTTTCGCCTATGTAGTCGTTGGCAAGCTTGGTTATTCTTGGGAAGTGGGCATGGGCACCATTTTCTGGGGCTCGATTGGTTTATTTGTTCTCACCTTATTCCAAATCCGTTATTGGTTAATGGCTTCTATTCCGCTTTCATTGCGCGTGGGAATTGGTGCAGGTATCGGCTTTTTTATTGCGTTAATTGGCTTTAAAAATATGGGATTGGTTGTCGCGAATCCTGCAACCTTAGTGGCATTAGGCAATTTACATGATCCTAAAATTCTGCTTGGTGTATTAGGTTTCTTTATTATCGTAGTTTTAGCTGCACGTAATATTTTCTCTGGGGTTTTAATTTCTATTGCGGTAGTAACTGGATTAGCGCTTTTAATTGATGACCAAGTTACCTTCCACGGCATTGTTTCTATGCCACCAAGTTTAGGTACGGTTGTCGGTAAAGTGGATATTGCGGGTGCTTTAGATACGACTTTGCTTGGCATCATTTTCTCTTTCCTTTTAGTCAACCTATTTGACTCATCAGGCACCTTATTAGGTGTAACCGATAAAGCAGGTTTCAGTGATGAGAAAGGTCGTTTCCCAAAAATGAAACAAGCGCTTTATGTGGATAGCGTGAGTGCGGTAGTAGGTTCTTATATCGGAACCTCAGCTATCAGTACCTATATTGAAAGTGGCGCAGGGGTTTCTGTCGGTGGTAGAACAGGTTTAACGGCGGTGACAGTCGGTGTTTTATTCTTACTTACCATTTTCTTTTCACCACTGGCTAGTGTGGTACCAGCTTATGCAACCGCAGGGGCATTAGTCTATGTGGGAATTTTAATGGCATCCAGCCTTATCCGTGTACACTGGGATGATTTAACCGAAGCCACCCCTGCTTTTATCACTGCAGCGATGATGCCATTTACTTATTCAATTACTGAAGGTATTGCATTTGGTTTTATTAGTTATTGCGTCATGAAATCCTGTACAGGTAGAATACGTGAAGTCAATGCCCCTGTGTGGGTGGTGTCTTTATTATTTGTAGCCAAGTTCGTTTGGGTTGGCTAATTTCATAAAGGCGTAAATTATTGCGCCTTCATTTTTATCGCATGCAACAAAGGAGTACAACATGCAAAATATTCTTTTTATCGTCAATGATTCCACATATAGTGGAGAAAAAACCTTCAACGCTGTTCGTTTCGCCATCAATATGAAAGAAGAGCACAGCAAGGATGTGAATATTAAATTATTCTGCTTTTCTGATGCGATTTTATGCGGTATCGCAGGACAAAATCCAAATGAAGGCTTCAATATCCAACAACTTATCGATATTTTAGCGTCACAAGGCGCTGAAATTAAATTATGCACCAGCTGTGTAAAAGCACGTGGTTTATTAGATGCTAAATTAATTGACGGTGTGACCCTTGGTACCTTAGATGATGTATCCGAGTGGACATTATGGGCGGATAAAGTTTTAACGTTCTAAAATAATAAGATAAAGATTAAAGTGCGGTGAAATTTCACCGCATTTTTTATGGAAATCCCTCAGCTAAATCCCTACAATAGGGACACTCTAATGTTTACAGAAAAATAAAAAATGAGCCAAAAATCAACCGCACTTAATGCCATTTCATTACCTTTAAATCAAGTCAATTTAATTGAAGCCTCTGCAGGTACTGGGAAAACCTATACCATCGGTTCTATCTATCTTCGTTTACTTTTACAGGCGGGTGAGAATTGTTTTTCTCGTCCGTTGAATGTGGAAGATATTTTGGTCGTAACCTTTACTGAAATGGCGACGGAAGATTTAAAACGCAAAATCCGGGAACGTTTAACGGCGGCAATTTCGGTTTTTTCTGAATATTATGAAAAGCAAGATAAAGCGATTTTTACTGGGGAACATCAATTTTTAGCAGAGTTGTTGCCTTATTTAGAGGATATTCCCACTGCACTTCGTCGCTTAAAGCTGGCCGAACAAAATTTAGATTTAGCCTCCATTTATACCATTCACGGTTTTTGTCGCCGAATGCTGATGCAACATGCTTTCAATTCAGGCGTGCATTTCAATTTAAAACTTCTCAAAGATCAGTCTGATTTACTCAAACAATTTGCAAATGAATTTTGGCGGGAGCATTTTTATGATTTGCCTTTCCATTTGGCTGCATTTATCTCAAAAGAATTAAAGTCGCCAGAAGATGTATTGAATGATTTAGGTTCAAATATTGGGAATGATTTTTCTATACAACTTGATAAACCAGAACTATTAGAACTGTCATTAAAAGAATTTTTGCAAAAAGATATCACTAAAAATGCGGAAATTATTGAAAAGATTAAAAACACTTGGTTAGAAAGTGCGGTTAAAATCCGAAACCTTTTTGATGAAGAAGTCGTGAAAAAAGAGAAATCTTGTTTAAATGGTAGAACATATTCAAGTAAAACGATTTTATCTTTTGTCGATGAAGTCACCTCATGGGCAAAAAATAGAGCAGATATCACCTTAAATGAAACATTAGTAAAAAAATTTACACAATCGGCTTTAGATAACGCCGTCAAAGCAGATTTTAAGAAAAAAGGGGTGAGAATAACGCATCCAGCCTTTGAAGAGATTGAAGCTTTAATTGAAGAAATTCAACCAAGTAATTTATTTAAAAAAATCATTCTCTATTACTATCGTCAAGGTATTCAAAAGAAACTGCTTGAATACAAAGCGAATCATCCTGAAAAATCCTTTGATGATTTATTACGCTTATCGAAAGAAGCACTATATGGTGAGGGTGGAGAACAGTTAGCAGAATTAATTCGTTTTCAATATCCTTTTGCCATGATTGACGAGTTCCAAGATACGGATGTGTTGCAGTATCAAATTTTCTCGAAAATTTATCACAATAAAAATGCGTCTGGTAATGTTGGCTTTATGATGATCGGGGACCCAAAACAGGCGATTTATCGCTTCCGTGGTGCCGATATTTTCACTTATTTAAAAGCAGCAGACGAAGCGAGCGAGCGTTTTAATTTAGGCACAAACTACCGTTCATCCCAACCTTTAGTGGAAGGGGTAAATCGATTATTTGATTTTACAAATGATCCCTTTATTTATAAAAATATTGAATTTTTAAATGTCGGCGCAGCCAAGAAGAATCTTGTTTTTCAGTTGAATAATCAACCTGAGCCCGCCTTCCGTTTTTATATTAACGATAAAGACAAATCCACCCAGCAAGATTATGCGAAAGCTTGTGCAACATCGATTCAGCAATGGTTAAAAAGTGCGGCTGAAAATCCGGTTGTTTTTCCGAATGAAAGCAAAGCGGAAAATAAAACATTGCGAGCAGAAAATATTGCCGTTTTGGTGCGTGGTTATACCGAAGCCGATCTGGTGAAAAAAGAATTGCAAGCACTCGGTATTGCTTCGGTTTACCTTTCGGATAGGGGAAATGTATTTGAGAGTAATACAGCAAAAGAACTTGCCTTGATTTTGCAAGCTTGTTTGAGCGTGACGGAACGCCCAATTTTGAATGCCATTGCGACCGCACTTTTCGGCTTAAATGCAGCTGAAATTCACCAAATTCACCAGGATGAAATTCAGTGGCAACGTTGGGCAGAAAAATTTGCAGAGTATCAACAAATTTGGCAACGCCAAGGCGTATTGCCGATGTTGCACCATTTACTTTTAGCTGAAAATATCACAGAAAAACTCTTATCTCGGCCTGATGGCGAACGAAAACTGACGGATTTATTACATTTAGCTGAAATTTTACAGCAAGCAGCCGCATTAAATGAAAGTGAAGCGGCATTATTGCGCTGGTTTGAAAAGCAAATTCAAGATAATGGCCATCAAGAAGCACAAATTCGTTTAGAAAGCGAACGTCAGTTAGTGAAGATTGTGACTATCCATAAATCCAAAGGGTTGGAATATGATTTGGTTTGGTTGCCATTTTTAGGAAATGCAGCAAAAGACCCAACTAAAAAGAAACTGTTTAATTTATATTACGACAGTGATGAAGAGAAAACCTTGTGGGATATGCAAGATCAACACTTGGATGAATTAACAGAAGAAGTTTTTGCGGAAGAATTGCGTTTGCTTTATGTAGCATTGACTCGAGCAAAATACCAAATGGCCTTTGTGTTACCGAAAGCCTTTGATAAAAAATGGAATGCTTTATTGTATGTTTTAACGCAAGGTGAAATTGGTCGAAAACTCGATTTGCCAAATAATTGGGACACCCAACCGTTATTGGAGAAGTTTAAGCAGCTTTTACCAAATGATGTAGCGATTGAATTAACCGATGTGTTACAAGCCAGTGCCAGTGAACCACTTACCTTAAATATTTCTCAAGAAAATTTAAGTGCAGAAATTTTCCAAGGTGAAATTGAACAAGATTGGCGAGTGACGAGCTTTAGTGGCATAGAACAAACACATCAACGCAAAGCTTATTTGAATGAAAGTGCGGTGAAAAAATCGCTCATTTTTGATGATGCGAAAGATTATGATGCGTCGATTTCAATAGAAAATATCACTGAAAATCTGACCGCACTTGCTCATGATAATGATGAAATGGTTTTAGATTTCCCTCGGGGAACACAAATCGGTACTTTGTTACATCGTTATTTTGAAAAGGTGCCTTTTGCTCAACTGTCTGAGAAAGAAAATATTGAAAAATTATGTCAAGATTTAAATCTTGCCGAAGAGCAATTTGCAGCAGTTCAACAGTGGTTTGCACAAATACTCAGCACACCAATTTTGCCAAACGATGATTTTACTCTTGCTCAAATTAACGAAAAACAATGCTTAAAAGAGTTGGCGTTTTATCTCAATATTTCAAGCCATTTTGATGTCGCTGGTTTTAACCGAGCGTTAGCAACCTTACATCATTTGCCATCAGAACCGTTACAGTTTGATGATATTCAAGGTATGGTGCGAGGCACAATGGACTTAGTTTTCAGTTATCAAGATAAATATTATTTGCTTGATTACAAATCGAATTTCTTGGGTGAGGCATTAAAGGATTACGATCAAGCTGCATTGAAAAAAGCCATGTTAGAGCATCACTATGATTGGCAATACTTGTTGTATGTGGTGGCATTACACCGTTATTTAAAAACACGTTTACCTAACTACGATTACAACCGAGATTTTGGTGGTGTGGTCTATGCATTTTTACGTGGAATGAATGGTTCGCCGCAGTCGGGCATCTTTTTTGATAAACCAGATTGGCAATTAATCCAACAATTAGAGGAATTATTTTAATGTTAAGCCTATTAAAATCCTTACAAGAACAAGGTGTGATTACTCAAGGCGATTATTATTTTGCTCAATTAATTGCGAATAAACAAAAAGATAAAGGCTATTCCGAACCCGTACAAAATTTAGCGATTTTATTAGCCGCACTTTGCAACTGGAGCTATACGCAAGGCAATACTTGTTGTGTGTTAGATCGTTTCTTAGAACGTAATTTATTCGGCTTGGCTTATCGTCATACTGAAACGGATTTTTTGTCGCTGATCAATGAAAAGATTGGTTCACTTCCTGTATCAAAATGGCAATCAGCCTTAGCGGGGCATATTGCTTTTACACAAGATCCTGAAAATCAGATTGCGCCTCTCGCATTTCAATTTGGGGCGATTTATTTCTACCGAGCTTGGCAAGATGAATTTCGTGTTGCGCAATATATTAAAAACGCACTGAAAAATGACCGCACTGTATCGGTAGAACCGCAACAAATTCGAACCTTATTAGATCGTTATTTCCCTCAACAACAAGCGCAAGTTGATTGGCAAAAAGTAGCTGTCACAACGGCGGTAAAAAGCCCATTTTCTGTGATTACAGGAGGCCCTGGAACAGGAAAAACCACAACAGTCACTCGATTATTATGTGTATTACAGGAATTATTTGGTGGCAAACTTCACATTAAATTGGTTGCGCCAACGGGGAAAGCGGCGGCTCGTTTAACGGAATCCATCGAAAACGCTTTGGCACAAATGCCGATTTCAGATGAGTTACGTGTATCCATTCCTAAAACAGCAGAAACGTTGCATCGCTTACTAGGCGTTCGACCTTTTACTGATAGCGTGAAATATCATGCACATAATCCACTGCAAATTGATGTATTAGTGGTGGATGAAACCTCAATGATTGATTTGCCCATGATGGCGAAACTTGTGCAAGCGTTGAAGCCCGAAACACGTTTGATTTTATTGGGAGACCAGGCTCAATTAGCTTCAGTAGAAGCGGGGGCAGTATTAGGTGAAATTGCACAATTTTTAACGCAAGATTATAGTCCTGCTCAAGCTGATTATATTCATACAACAACAGGCTATACTGTTCTAACTTCGGATGAACATAGTCCACTGCGTGATGCCATTTGCCATTTAACCTTTAGTCGCCGTTTCCGAGATGATTCGGGCATTAAACAACTTGCTGAGCAAATTCAACAAGGAAAAGGTGAGGGCAGTGTGGCGACTTTTGCGGAATATCCACAAGAGTTGCATTTCCATCATTTTGATGAAGGACAAGACGTTAAAGAATCGGTTCGCCAAGTGGTGAAAAGTGCAGTTGAAAATTACCGTGTTTATTTAACCCAACTTCAAACTTATTTTGCTCAGAAGAAAGATCTCAATGCAAAATTTACAGATGAAAAGGGTAACGAAAAAACTTATGCAGAAGCGATTTTAGATTGCTTTAATTCGGTGAGATTTTTGACCGCACTTCGAGCTTCGGCATTAGGTGTGGAAGAATTAAATCGTGAAATTGCTTTAGCATTACGAGCTGAGAAATTACTTTGGTTCCGTCAAGAAGACGATTGGTATATTGGTAAGCCAATTATGATTACCGAAAACGATCATAATGTGAAACTGTATAACGGTGATATTGGCTTATGTTTAGCCAAAGGCAAGGTGTGGTTTGGCTATCGAGAAGTTTCTACCAGTCGTATTCCCGATCACGAGCCTGCATTTATGATGACGATTCATAAATCCCAAGGTTCGGAGTTTGAACATACCGTCATGGTGTTACCAACAGAACCTAATCCAGTGCTTTCACGAGAGCTGGTATTTACCGGTGTCACCCGTGCGAAAAATCATCTTACCGTATTTGCCAATGAAAAAATCTGGCAAAGTGCGGTCAGAAATACCGTGAAACGACAAAGTGGATTAGGAAAATTATTACAGGAAAAAGAGGAGTAAAAAATGAAATTATATGTTTACGATCATTGCCCGTTTTGTGTGCGAGCCCGCATGATTTTCGGTTTAAAAAATTTACCGGTAGAACTTGTAGTGCTGGCAAATGATGATGAAGCAACGCCAATCGGTTTAGTAGGGAAAAAAGTTGTACCAATTCTTGTCAAAGAAGATGGTACTGCGATGCCAGAAAGTTTGGATATCGTGCATTATGTAGATGAGCATTTTGGTGAAAAAATCCTATCTGAACAAGTTCGTCCTGAAATTGAAGCATGGTTAAAAGAAGTCGGCAGTTATTATGGTCATCTTACGACTGCACGCTTTACGCAAATTGGCTTAGCAGAATTTGAAACCCAAAGTGCGGTCGATTATTTCACTAAAAAGAAAACGGAATTTATTGGGGATTTTGCTGAAAATATCGCGAAGACAGAAACCTATCTTACTCGCTTAAAAGGCGATTTAGAGAAATTAGCGGTATTAGTTCAATCTGAAAATGCCTTAAACGGCCAACTTTCTCTTGAAGATATTATCGTTTTCCCGGTATTACGAAATCTTACTTGTGTGAAAGGCATCGAATTCCCACCAGCGGTTTTAGCTTATATCACGAATATGGCTAAGTTAAGTAATGTGCCGCTGTATTTTGATAAAGCCATTTAATCTCTGTTAAGTCATAGGCTTTGGAGATACTGAACTTTTGACTTGGATCATAGATATGGTCATTTTTTCAGTATTTTTTATTCATCGATCTATAATCTCTAAGGTTTACTTTATAAGAGCGCAGAGATATGGATCAGGAATACCAACGAGCGGTTACCCGTATTTGTGTGGAAACCGCTTTGTTATTATTACAGCATGGCGCAGAAAGTGCTGTCGTCGTACAAATGGCTCAGCGATTAGGTGTAGCTTTAGGCATTGAAAGCGTGGAGTGTGCTTTGACGGCAAATGCCGTCTTATTGACCACACTTTCTAAGCAACATTGTATTACTACTGTGCGGAAGAATGTCGATAAAGGCATTAATATGCAAATCGTTACGGATGTTCAGCACATTGTGGTTGCCGTAGAGCATCACTTGTATGATTTGTCTATGGCACAAAAGAAATTGGATAAGTTAAAACCACTAAAATATAACCGTTATTTGGTGGTGTTTATGATTGGTTTATCTTGTGCCTCTTTTGCTCACCTTTCTGGCGGAGATATGACAATTTGTGCGATCACCTTTATTGCCTCTGCCATTGCTATGTTTGTTCGACAAGAAATTTCTAAACGTCATTACAATCCACTCATCGTTTTTGCCATTACCGCTTTTGTCGCTTCACTGATTTCCGGTATGAGTTTGAAATATAGTTTAGGCAATGATCCTCATATCGCATTAGCTTCTAGCGTTTTATTACTCGTTCCAGGATTCCCATTGATTAATTCACTTGCGGATATTTTAAAAGGGTATGTCAATATGGGAATAGGACGATGGACCATCGCTACGGTTCTCACTTTTGGTGCTTGTTTAGGCATCGTCTTTGCATTAAATCTTTTAAATATTGTTTCTTGGGTGGGGTAATAGATGTTTTTACTGAATTTACTCGATGATATGCTTTTCGCAGCCATCCCCGCAGTAGGATTTGCTTTAGTATTTAATGTTCCGCCTAAAGCCTTAAAGTATTGTGCTATTTTAGGTGCACTTGGACATGTCACGAGAACCTTATTATTACACTTTGGTGTCCCGATTGTTTTTGCTACTTTTTTCGCCACTTGTGTGATTGGTTTTATTGGGGTGCATTTATCTCATCGTTATTTAGCTCATCCGAAAGTCTTTACTGTTGCGGCAATTATTCCAATGATTCCGGGTGTTCATGCTTATAAAGCGATGATTGCTATCGTACAAATTCATCATTATGGTTTTTCCGATACATTATTTGAGCAAATGATCAGTTCTTTTATCAATACCAGCTTTATTTTGGGCGCTCTTGTTTTGGGCTTAGCCTTACCAGGACTATTGTTCTATCGACAAAAACCAGTCGTGTAAAATAAAAAAGCCGACATCAGTCGGCTTTCGTATTGAATCAATAGTTAATTAAGCATGGCAAGTTTGACAAGCAGCCTGGAACATCCAAACAAGTTTTTCTTGTTCTTTGATGTAGTCGCTCATTTGAGAAGCGGTACCTTCATCATCAGACTCACCCGCTAATTCAAGGATTTCACGTTGTTGTTCAAGTAATACTTTTAATCCTTCTAATGTGCCTTTTAAGCAAGATTGCGCATCACTTACCCCTAACTCTTCTTTAATACGTGAGTGTTGGAAGTATTGTGAATAACCGTTATGCGGTGTGTAACCTAAAGTTAAGATGCGTTCTGCCACTTCATCTACTTTTACTACTAAATCAGTGTAGATTTCTTCAAATTTTGCGTGTAATTCAAAGAAGTTTACCCCTTTAATGTTCCAGTGGTAACCGCGCACGTTGGTGTAGAATACTTGATAGGTTGCTAATAATTCATTTAATTTTACTGCTAATTTTTCAGATGCTTTTTTATCTAAACCGATTGATGTTTTTGACATAGTATTTTCCTCTTTATTGTTGATTAAAATATTGTTCCCTTGCTTGGGAATTGCGGTCATTATAAGCATCATTTTTTCTGATAGCTATTTCATATTATCTAGTGATTCAATAGTTAAAATCTATCTATAATAAATTATACATAGTTAAAAGCTTTTATTTTGAGTTATGAAAAAAACTCTGTGAAGTAGATCACACATTCAATATTTCCCCTTTGACAGAATGAAGCGAAGATGATTATGATTGATACAAATCATTTTATTCTAAGATTTGATTGCTTTACTTCATTTTCGAATGAAATGTTTGGCTAGGTTTAAAAACCAAAAATATGATTTTATTACTCATCAGGAGTTTTTAGTATGACAAAGCATTTTTCCTTTGAAACGAATGAATCTCGTCGTCATTTTATGAAACTTATGGCTGGCGTAGGGGCAGGTCTTGCATTTAGTGGTACGTTAGGCACATTTGCACCAAAAGCCTTTGCTGCAGACATTAAAGGTAAAACTATTGAAGCGGGGATTGCTTATCCGCTTTCTACCGGTTTTGACCCAATGACATCAAGTGGTGCTTCACCTTATGCAGCAAACTTGCACATTTTTGAAGGTTTGGTGGATTTGCATCCTGCAACTCGTGAACCTTATCTTGCTTTAGCAGGAAAAGAGCCAGAACAAGTTGATGAAACAACCTGGCGAATTACTTTACGTGAAGGCGCAACGTTCCACGATGGCGCACCAGTCACCACTGAAGACGTTGTGTATTCTTTCAATCGTATTATGGATCCAGCCAATAAATCTTTATTCGTGATGTTTATTGATTTCATTGAAAGTGTGAAAGCAGTGGATGATAAAGTGGTGGAATTTAAATTGAAATATCCATTTGCTTTATTTGCTAACCGTTTAACTTGCGTGAAAATTGTACCGAAACACGTGATCGACAAAGTAGGACAATCTGCATTTGATGCACACCCAGTTGGTTCTGGTCCATTCAAATTTGTTTCAGCGGTGAAAGATGACAAAATCGTCTTTGAAGCGTATGAACCTTACAATGGTAAATATCCAGCGCAAGTTGAAAAAATGTCTTGGTTATTACTTTCTGATGCCGCAGCTCGTGTGACTGCACAAGAGTCTAAACGTACTCAAGCAATGGAAAGTGTGCCTTATTTAGACATTAGTCGCTTGAAAAACAAAAAACAACAAGTGCAATCCGTTCAATCTTTCGGCTTGCTATTCTTAATGTTTAACTGTGAGAAAGCTCCGTTTAACAATCCAAAAGTACGTCAAGCGTTACACTATGGTTTAAACACTGACAAACTTGTTGATATTGTATTTGATGGTAATGCAGAAGCTGCAACATCATACTTACAAACAACTCACCCAGATTATATTAAGGCATCAACTCAATATCCTTATGATCCGGAAAAAGCAGCAGCATTACTAAAAGAAGCTGGTGTGACTGAGCTTAAATTTGAATTGCTCGCAACCGACCATGACTGGGTGAAAGAATCTGCACCGTTAATTTTAGAGTCTTGGAACAAGATTCCAGGTGTGAAAGTGACTTTACAACACTTACAATCAGGTGCGTTATACAGCAACAACGTGGATCCAGGTGTGTATGAAGTGGCAATCGCTCCAGGTGACCCATCAGTGTTCGGTGATGACTTAGACTTGCTTTTAAGCTGGTGGTATCGTGGTGATGTATGGCCGAAACGTCGTTTCCGCTGGAGCAACACCCCTGAATTTGCGAAAGTGACTGAATTACTCAATGCAGCTGTGAGAGCAAAAGATCACGCTGAAGCGAAAAAATCATGGGAAGAAGCGATTAATATCATTGCGGCTGAAGTACCACTTTATCCGATTGTTCATCGTAAACTTCCTTCTGCATGGGATGATAGTAGCCTTGAAGGCTATCAACCATTGGCAACAACCGGTTTATCTTTCCTCGGTGTGGGCCGTAAATAAAAGCACTTTTTAATTTAATGTTTTGGCTGTTGAGCAATCAACAGCCTTTTTTCTTTCTTTTTAACACCAAAGTGCGGTCATTTTTCTCTCTATTTTTCAATCATTTTTTCTCTCAATTTCATTTCAAAAAAATCTTTGTGAAGCCGATCACAGATTTGAATTTTGCTCTATGTACTTGGATTGACAGGGCTTAGGCTGAACACTATGATTACTGTAACTCATTTTGTTTTTGAATTTGATTGTTTTGCTTCATTTTTGAGGCTAACGAATTTCTCAGGCTAGAATAGGAGAAGTCAGATGGAAATGATACTTCGGTTATTGTTACGCCGATTGATGGCCTTGCCAGTCATGATTCTTGGTGTAACAGCACTCGTTTTTGTGGTGCTTCAATTCACACCAGGTGATCCTGCTACGGTGGCATTGGGCGAAAGTGCTAGTGAAGCGGCAAAACAACTTTACCGCGAATCACACGGCTTAAATGATCCACTCTTTGTTCAATATTTTCGCTTATTAGGTAATTTACTTGTATTAGATTTTGGTGTGACTATGCCACCAGAACTACCAATCAGTAGCATGCTAGCGAAATCTTTCCCAATCACTTTACAGCTTACCTTAATTGGCGTGGTGTTTGCGGCAGTAGTCTCTTTCTCATTAGGTGTACTAGCCGCGCTTTATCGTGATAGCTGGGTAGACCAAGTGATTCGTTTAATCTCTGTTGCAGCGGTTGCGACACCATCATTCTGGTTAGGTATCTTACTTATTCAATGGTTCTCTTTGGAATTAGATTGGTTGCCTTCTGGTGGTTTTGTGCCATTCAGCGAAAGCCCAATGGGGTATATCAATTCCATGATTTTGCCATCTCTTGCGCTTGCCGTGCCAGTATGTGCGTCATTAATTCGTGTGGTGCGTACAACCATGGTAGAAGAAATGGATAAAGATTATGTGAGAACCGCGATTGGTAACGGTGTGCCTTATGCAACCGTTATTCGTCACAATGTATTACGCAATGCCTTAATTACACCTGTGACTGTATTAGGTTTACGTGTAGGTTACTTACTTGGTGGTGCGGTAGTTATTGAACAAATCTTTGACTTACCGGGCATGGGTAAATTGATTTTTAACGGTATCGTCAACCATGACTTACACTTAGTGCAAGGTGTGGTTCTGACAATCGCTTTTACCTTCGTTTTAGTGAATATTATCGTTGATATTCTCTATGTGTTGATTAACCCTAAAATTCGGAGTCTATAATGTTTCGTCAAGGTTTAGCAGATCGATTAGCTGCAAGCGGTGCGAGATTCCGAGCACTTTCCACCGCATCAAAAATTTCATTATTATTCTTAGTTTTCGTTGCTTTAGTGGCGGTATTTGCCCCTTGGGTAGCAACACATGATCCATTAGAAGTGATCGCACGTATGCGTGCTCCAAGTGCAGAATATTGGTTTGGGACTGATCGACTTGGTCGTGATATTTTCTCTCGTATTGTTTACGGTGCCCAAACGTCCTTATTTATCGGTTTAGGTGCGGTAGCTTGCGCCATTATTTTCGGTAGTGTTTTAGGTGCAACTGCAGCCACATCCGAGAAATGGGGCAATGAAATTATCATGCGCTTAATGGATATTTTAATGGCCTTCCCAGGTATCGCATTAGCGGCAGTGTTATTAGCCACCTTTGGTAACTCAGTGCCGGTTATTATTATCACCATTGCTGTGGTTTATACCCCGCAACTTGCTCGTGTGGTGCGTGCAAATGTGGTATCACAATGGGATGAAGACTATGTGCGTGCTGAACGCGTTATTGGAGGTAGCCGTACTTATATTCTTCTCAAACACGTTGTACGTAATACCGCTGCACCGGTTTTAGTCTTCGCGACCGTAATGGTGGCAGATGCCATTGTATTCGAAGCCTCACTTTCTTTCTTAGGCGCAGGTGTACAACCCCCACATCCTTCATGGGGTAACATTCTTTCTGAAGGTCGTAACATCGTGTTAAACGGTGCATGGTGGGCGACAACCTTTGCGGGTGTGATGATTCTTTTAACTGTATTAGCCTTAAATATCTTAGCAGAAGGTCTTACCGATGCCTTGGTTAACCCGCGCTTAAAAGGTGGTAAAAAACCAGAAAGCAAATCAGATGAACGTCTCTCTACCGACGTACAAGAAGCACTTGCTGAAGGTCTTGCATTAAAACGTTACTTACTCAAATTACATGAAAAAGAAATCACCCGTACGAATCGTATGCAATTAAATCCAAATGCAAAACCGATTTTACAAGTGAAAAACTTATCTATTCGTTTCCCGAATCGTTATGGTGAAATCCCATTAGTGGATAACATCAGCTTTACCGTAAATGAAGGGGAAACCATGGGGTTAGTAGGTGAATCTGGTTGTGGTAAATCCATTACAGCATTCTCTATCATGGGCTTGTTACCAAAAACAGCGAAAATTACTGGGGAAGTGCTTTTCACAGACCGTAGTGGAAAACAACACAGTTTACTTAACGCTAACAATCTAAGTGAATTGCGTGGTTCTGAAATTGCGATGATTTACCAAGACTCTTTAAGTGCATTAAACCCATCAATGCGTATTAAAGATCAAATGGCACAGCTCATTAAACGTGGTAGCCATCATACCGCAGAAAAATTGTTGGAATGGGTACACCTTGATCCAGAAAAAGTGTTGAACCGTTATCCGCATGAACTTTCTGGTGGTCAACGTCAACGTGTGGTGATTGCAATGGCATTAACTCGTGAACCGAAATTATTAATTGCCGATGAACCAACAACCGCCTTAGACGTAACCGTTCAAGCTGAAGTAGTGAAATTATTGAATGAATTACGTGAAAAACTTGGTTTTGCGATGGTGTTTGTCAGCCATGATTTAGCATTAGTTGCACAATTAGCTCACCACATTACGGTAATGTATGCAGGTCAAGTGGTTGAAATGGCACCAACATCCTTATTGCTTGCTAATCCAACTCACGAATATACCCGTGGCTTATTGGGTTCTGTACTTTCAACCGAAGTCCGTGCGAAACGTTTATATCAAATTCCGGGCAGCGTACCATCACCTTACGATTTTGCTGTAGGTGACCGTTTTGCAAGTCGTTCATTACGACCAGATGCAAATCCGGATCAAAAATTGATATTAACCTCAGTGGAAGGCGAACCGTCTCACTTGTGGGCTTCTCATCTAGCTGAGCCTGTAACGGAAGCGAAAGGAGCATAATATGAGCAGTAGTATTAAAGTCATTAAAGAACAAAACATCATCGATTTAGAAAATATCGTGGTGCAATTTCCTTCTCGCGACGGTTCATTGTTTGGACGTAAAAAATTCACTGCGGTGAACAATGTGAGTCTTGGCATTAAAGCGGGGGAAACCATTGGTTTAGTTGGGGAGTCTGGCTGCGGAAAATCTACCCTAGCCAACGTAATCATTGGACTTCTTAAACCGACATCTGGTTTAGTGAAATTCAACGGTTTACAAATGCAATATGGCAGCTCAGAAGCGAGAAAACAATTCGGTCGCCAAGTGTCGGTCATTTTCCAAGACCCAGCAACCGCGCTGAATCCTCGTATGAAAGTGTTGGATATTTTGCGTGACCCAATGGATATTCACAATGTGTTACAACCACACGAACGGGAAAAACGTGTGTATGACTTGCTTTCTCGCGTCGGTTTACCTCGTTCTGCAGCACAAGTTGAGCCAACTCGTTTATCGGGTGGGCAAAAGCAACGTGTGGCGATTGCACGTGCTTTAGCGCTGAATCCAAAACTGATTGTTGCGGATGAGCCAACTTCTGCATTAGACGTATCCGTTCGTGCTCAGGTATTAAACTTATTGGCGGATTTGAAAAAAGAACTCAATCTTGCCATGGTGTTTATCTCTCACGATATCCAAACTGTACGCCAAGTATCTGACCGTATTGTCGTGATGTACGGCGGTCAAATTTTGGAAACGGGTAGCACTGAAGATATTTTCAACCACCCAACCGTGGACTACACCCGAAAATTACTCGGTGTTGCACCATCGTTGTTATAAAACGAATGAATAAAACATCCTAGTTTATGACCGCACTTTAAAGTGCGGTTATTTTTTTATGATTTTTCTTGCATAGACTTGAAAACTTAGATAAAAGATTACTTATTTTTACAGATGAATCATAATTGTGGAGTAATTATGCAAACTAAATTTAATTTATATCCCAAAGAACAATTACCTGAAAACTTTAAGTTTCCTCAGTCTTATATTGATTTATCAAGTAATATGGAAAAGATAAATGAGTTGGAATATTTTCCTTGGTGGTTTGAGGATTCTGAGTTTGAGGATAATGTTTATCTTTATAGCAAGGCTATTGAAGAGCTTACAGGTGTGGCTGATTTAATTGCATTTGCTAGAGATGGCGATTGGGCAGCTTGTTTTAAATTGACGGATTATTCTGGAAACCCGAGAGTTTATGTTCATGATCTTGGTAATAAAGATAATAAATATGAATGTAAGGATTTTGATGAGTGGTTAGCGGAAGAAATCAAAAGTGCAAAAGAGTATTAAAATGGACTATTTAAATTTAAGTAAAGAAGTTTCCTATGCGCTTCGTCATGCCCCATGGGAATATGAACTAGAACTGGATTCTGAAGGTTGGGTTTCTGTCAAACAATTAATTTCATCATTGAGAAATAGTGATGAAAAATGGAATATGTTAACCGAAGACGATTTAGTTAAAATGATCGACTTATCGGAAAAGAAAAGACATGAGATTAAAAATGGAAAAATAAGAGCTTTCTACGGGCATTCAATTCCAATGAGAATTTCTAAAGAAATTGGTTATCCACCAAAGTATTTATACCATGGGACAAGTATAAATTATTTAGATAATATTAAATTAAATGGATTGAAGCCGATGTCTCGTCAATATGTACATTTATCTGAAGATGTTGAGACAGCAAAATTGGTTGGGGATAGAAAAAAAGGAGAGACAATTCTTCTGATAATTGATACAGAATTAGCTCAATCTAAAGGCATTAAGTTTTATATAGGTAATGAAAAAGTCTGGTTATCTGATTACATTTCGCCTGAGTTTATAAAAGATAATTAATGATTAAGCATATTTGCATTATGTGATCATTTTACGGTGGAGTTTCTCCAAATATCGTAAAATGGGCATATAAAAATAAGGAGATTTAACATGCAACAAAAAATTAAACAAGCATTAGCCGATTCGCCGCTTTCAAATATGATTCTTTCTGCGTTAGAAGAACAAGAATGGAAAGGTTTTTTACCGGCAGAAAAAGTGCGGTCAATTTGTAATGAATTTATGCTTACGCCTGTTCAATTAGGTTTGGCACTTTTGCCCGTAGCAGCTTGTTATAGCCATACACCCATTTCAGAATTTCATGTTGGAGCGATTGCGATTGGTGAAAGTGGTGATTTTTACTTTGGGGCGAATCAAGAATTTCAGGGCAGTAGCATGGCTCAAACCATCCATGCTGAACAAAGTGCGATTAGCCATGCATGGTTACGTAATGAACCTCGCATCACGGATATCGTGGTGAATTACACGCCTTGCGGTCACTGCCGTCAATTTATGAATGAGCTTTATCAAGCGCAAGATTTGAAGATCCATTTGCCACACAGCCAAAATAATCCACTTCCTCAATATTTACCCGATAGCTTTGGCCCGAAAGATTTAGGCGTTGATTTGCTTCTATTAAACAAAGAAGAACAAGGTTTTACTTTGACGACGGAAGATGAAGTGGCAAATAAAGCAATTTTAGGCGCAAACCGAGCACATTCACCTTATTCTAAAAGCCCTCACGGTGTAGGCATTTTATTTAAAAATGGGGAAATGATTTGTGGTCGATATGCAGAAAATGCGGCATTTAACCCAAGCTTACCAGCGATGCAAACAGCGATTAATTTTGCTTACTTAAATCAATTGGATGTATCCAAAATTGAGCGAGTGGTATTTGCAGAGAAACCGTTGCGTTTAAGTCACCGCAAAATGGCAGAGCAGTTATTGAAGAGCCTCTGTAAGGTGAAAATGGAATATATTAGCCTGTAAGTGCGGTCAAAAATTAATTATTTTTGCACTAAAAGAAAAGGCGAATAGAGATAATCTCTCATGTTCGCCTTTCTTTTTACTGATTTTACGCTAATTCAGCACGTAATTTTTTCGTGACATCAACCATCACTTTTAGTGCAGCAATCGTTTCTGGCCAACCGCGCGTTTTCAAACCACAGTCTGGGTTTACCCATAAACGTTCTTTCGGCACCACTTGTAATGCTTTGCGAAGAAGATGTTCAATTTCTTCTGCTGCAGGCACGCGTGGACTATGAATGTCATATACGCCAGGACCAATATCATTCGGGTATTTGAAATCACCAAATGCGGTGAGTAATTCCATGTCAGAACGCGAGGTTTCGATAGTAATGACATCGGCATCTAAGGCTGCAATAGCCGGTAGAATGTCGTTAAATTCGGAATAACACATGTGCGTATGAATTTGGGTATCATCTTGGCAACCCATTGAACTTAAACGGAAGGCTTCGCCTGCCCATTTCAAATACGCATCCCAATCTGCACGTTTTAACGGTAAACCTTCACGAATAGCCGGCTCATCAATTTGAATCACTTTGATACCTGCTTTTTCTAAATCTAATACTTCATCAGAAAGCGCTACCGCAATTTGTTTGCAGACTATTTCACGAGAAATATCGTTACGCACGAAAGACCATTGTAAGATCGTCACCGGACCTGTCAGCATGCCTTTCATTACTTTATTTGTTAGGCTTTGAGCATATTGTGACCAACGTACCGTCATGGGTTCTGGGCGAGTGACATCACCATAAATCACTGGTGGTTTTACACAACGTGAACCATAACTTTGTACCCAACCGAATTTGGTGAAAGCAAAACCATCAAGTAGTTCGCCGAAATATTCCACCATGTCGTTACGTTCTGCTTCGCCATGTACCAATACATCTAAGTCTAATTTTTCTTGCTCACGTACAACAAATTCAATTTCTTTTTTCATAGCAGCTTCATAATCAGATAAGCTGAGTTCACCTTTTTTGAAGGCTGCACGAGCATGACGAATGGCTGTCGTTTGTGGGAAAGAACCAATATTCGTGGTTGGCAGAAGTGGTAAATTTAACCATGCATTTTGTAATTTAATGCGTTCCGCAAATGGCGATTTACGTTGGTCGGCATTTTTCGGTAGATTTGCTAAGCGTTCTGCCACGCAAGTGCGGTGAATTTCACGCGAGTTTTTACGTGCATCCGCAGCGGCTTGAGATGCAGCTAATTCGGCTTGAACGGCTTCACGACCTTGTTCTAGTGCGGTCTTAATAATACGTAATTCTTGAATTTTTTGTAACGTGAAAGCCAACCATTGATAGAGTTCAGGTTTATTTGCTTGGAGTTGCGTTTCAACTTCTAAATCATAAGGTGTATGAAGGAGAGAGCAGCTTGGCGCAATCCACAAACGATCACCTAATTTCGCTTTTAATGGTTCAACCACATCTAACACTTGATTCAAGTTTGCCCGCCAAATATTACGGCCATCAATGATGCCTACAGATAAGATTTTGTCATAATCCACAAAGGCAGCAAGTTGTTCTGGTGCGCGTACTAAGTCGATATGTAAACCTGCTACAGGTAAGGCTTTTAACAAATCAGCGTGTTCTGCCACAGAACCGAAATAAGTCGCAAGCAATAATTTCGCTTTCACTTGTTCTGCAAAAGTGGCATAAACCGCTTTATAAGCAGCAATCCATTCTGCCGGTAAATCTAAGGTGAGAGCGGGTTCATCAATTTGAATGTATTCTACGCCTTCCGCAGCTAACGTATTTAAGATTTCAACATAAACCGGCACGAGTTTTGCTAATAAATCAAATCGATTAAATGCAGTGCCTTTTTCTTTGCCTAACCAAAGGAAGGTGAGTGGTCCAACGATTGTTGGTTTAACTTGATACCCAAGCGCTTTAGCTTCACGAATTTGTGTTACATAATGTGCTGGGTTTGCTTTAAATTGTGTCTCTTTATGGAATTCTGGTACGAGATAATGGTAGTTGGTATCGAACCATTTTGTCATTTCAATCGCAAATTGGGTTTTATTACCACGCGCTAATTGGAAATATTGATCGAGTGTTAAATTTTTGCTATCGAAACCAAAGCGAGCAGGAATCGCACCTGTTGCCACTTGTAAATCTAAAATATGATCATAAAGCGTGAAATCAGCCACTGCAACAAAATCGGCATTTGCCTTGGCTTGGTGTTGCCAGTTAAGTTTACGTAATCTTTTTGCAATATCTAATAAATCCGCTTCCGCAATTTCGCCACGCCAGTAACGCTCTTGAGCAAATTTAAGTTCACGCTTTGCGCCTACACGCGGAAATCCAGCCAAATGAAATGTTGTCATAATTAATCCTTCTATTGTTTTATGGGTTTAGACGTCTAAACGTCTGTTCGTTTATAGAATGCAACAGAAAATAAGATTACACAACTTCATAATTTTCAGCTTTTAAATGAATTAAATTAATAAATAAAAAGACCGCACTTTAAAATTTCTAAAAAGTGCGGTCTTTTTTGTATGAGGTTTTATAGTGTTATAAGGCGGTAACGAAAGTAATCAAGCCAAGTACGACACCAGGCGCATTTGCTAATGAAATAGGCAGATCGCGTTTTTCTTTCAACAAGCCATAAGCTACCCATAAACTACAGTTGATTGTCGTAGCAAAAGGCTGTAACCAGCCACCTTTTTGACCAGATAAATTTAGACCAATTTGTTGCAAGTAAGAAACATACATACAAACTGAAGTAAATGTTGCGACATAGCCTAAAATGGTAATAAAACGTTGGTTTGTCATTTGCTCTCCTAAGTTTAACAAAATAATTCTAAATTAGATTATTAACTAAAAATTGATAATAAATGTATATTTTATAATGTATTTAATCAAAAGTCAACAAATGAAGAAATTGCATAAAGGTTATTTCTTTAGTTAAGGATAAAATGAATTTTGAGGAGAGTATGAAGAGAATTGGGAGAAAAAAGACAAAAAAAATAACCGCACTTTAAAGCGCGGTTATAGAGAATTCTGAACAGTTTAGTTGAGATTATTCAACACCAACCATTACAGAAGTTGCTTTGATAATCGCATATGCTTCTTTACCAACTGCTAAACCTAATTCTTTTACTGCATCGATAGAGATGGTAGAAGAAATTACGTTACCGTTACCGATATCAATGTGTACGATTGCGTTCACAGAACCAGCTTCGATTGATTTCACAGTACCTTTAAGTTGGTTTCTTGCACTAATTTTCATTTAGCATTTCCTTATGTTTAAGTTAAAAAGAGTAGACATTATATAGATAAATATATAAATTGAAAATACTACTTAATAGGTGATAACACTTTTAAGATTTGCTCAGCATTTTCTTTGCTTAACGCGTAAGCGTAATTAATCCATTTGACTAGAATTTAAGTAAAAAAATAACCGCACTTTATCGTGCGGTTACGTTATTTTATAAGCATTTAGCTGGTTTGGGCAGACCCGCCAGTTTGGTTGCTTGTTTAGCTGGTCCGTCAGGGAAGAGTCGTTGCAAATAGCGGCTATTACCTTTATCGGCACCTAATTTTTCTGACATTGCTTTTACCAGCATTCTAATCGCAGGGGAGGTGTTATATTCTTGATAGAAATCACGCACAAAATAAATCACTTCCCAGTGAGCGTCAGTCAGTTCTACATCTTCTAGGTGAGCGATGTGTTTTGCTACATCTTCATTCCAATCAGCAATATTAAGTAAATAGCCAAAGGCGTCGGTTTCGATTTGTTTTCCTTGTACGGTAATCATATTAATTCACTTCTTTAAAGCTGATCATTTCAGTATCGGAGTAGTCAGACGCATCTTCATCATCAAATTTCATTGGTTCGATGCGTTCTTCATCAAATGCGGTATCCCCTTCAATGCCATCAAGTGATTGGCCATGTTTAATGCCTTTGAAATCAAAGAGTTTTGGGTCACATAAGTGTGACAACGTAATGTTTTGCATTGCGCTAAACATGGTTTCTAAGCGACCTGGATATTGACGGTCCCAAGTATTCAACATTTCTTTCACCACTTGACGTTGTAAATTAGGTTGAGAACCACATAAATTACAAGGGATAATTGGGAATTCTTTGGCTACGGCATATTTTTCAATATCTTTTTCTTTACAATAAGCCAATGGACGAATCACGATTTGCTTGCCGTCATCTGAAATTAATTTCGGTGGCATCGATTTTAGTTTCCCACCGTAGAACATATTCAGAAATAGGGTAGCCAGCATATCATCACGATGGTGTCCAAGTGCAATTTTTGTTGCGCCAAGTTCAGTTGCCGTACGGTATAAAATACCACGGCGTAGGCGAGAGCAGAGAGAGCACGTTGTTTTGCCTTCTGGAATTTTCTCTTTCACGATGCCATAAGTATTTTCTTCAACGATTTTATAATCCACACCAATACTTTGCAGATATTCAGGTAAAACATGCTCAGGAAAACCAGGCTGTTTTTGGTCTAAATTGACAGCAACGATATCGAATTTAATCGGAGCGCTTTGTTGTAAATTCAACAAAATATCAAGCAGTGTATAGCTGTCTTTGCCACCAGAAAGACAAACCATCACTTTATCGCCATCTTCAATCATACCGAAATCAGCAATTGCATTGCCTACATTACGGCGAAGACGTTTTTGCAATTTATTGAAATTATAAGTCTGTTTTTTATCTTGGTTTTGTTCTGTCATATTGATTTACTTTAGCTAATAAAAAAGCCCTGAATCAACTTCAGAGCTTATAAATTCTGTGGTGCCTGAGGTCGGACTCGAACCGACACAGTTATTCACCGGCGGATTTTGAATCCGCTGCGTCTACCAATTTCGCCACTCAGGCATTTGAGCTGTTCTGAATTATACGTTTATCTTACTTCGTTGCAAGTAAAATTTCATTAAAAACGTGTGGTTGTTTTAAATTTCATCAACTTGTATTCAAAGATAAAAGGGAAGTTTAAAATAATTTGATACGTTGTCACAATTTATGAGTAAAATAAAAGCTTAGTATTTCTACTAAGCTTTATGATTATCTAATTAAGCAGTTTGACCAGCAAGGTTACCTAAATCTTTATCGATTAAGAATAAGCCTTTGCCATCTTCGCCAAGAAGATTTAATTTGTCTAAAATACCGCTGAATAATTTCTCTTCTTCGTGTTGTTCTGCAACATACCATTGTAAGAAATTGAATGCAGAGTAGTCTTTTTCTTCAAAAGTTTTACCCACTAATTCATTGATTTTACTTGTGATCAGTTTTTCGTGTTCATAAGTTAATTCAATGATTTCTTTTAATGATTTGTACTCATGCGCAGGCGCTTCAATTGCTGTGATTACCGCTAATGCACCTGTTTCATTTAAATAAGTAAATAATTTACGCATGTGTTGCATTTCTTCTGCAGCATGAGCTGATAAGAATTTAGCTGCACCTTCAAAACCGTTTTGTTCGCACCATGCGCTCATTTGTAAGTAAAGGTTTGAAGAGTAGAACTCAAGGTTCATTTGATCATTTAATAATTTGATTACGTTTGATGATAACATTTTGTATTCTCCTTTTAAAATTATAATGTTGCTAAATCACGATCGATAAAGTAAAGCGAACGACCGTCTTCACCCACCAAGTTAAATTTATCAATAATGCTATTGAATAATTTTTCTTCTTCGTGTTGTTCTGCAACGTACCATTGTAAGAAGTTAAAAGTAGAATAGTCTTTGTTTGCAAATGTTACTTCAACTAATTCATTAATTTTAGAAGTAATGAATTTTTCGTGTTCAAGTGTGGTTTCAAACACTTCTTTAAGTGATTTGTAGTCATTTTTAGGTGCATCAATTTTACCTAAAAGTGGCATACCACTTGTTTCACTCACATATTTGAATAATTTTTGCATGTGTTCTAATTCTTCATCAGCATGACGAAGTAAAAATGCTGCAGCACCTTCATAACCGTGTTTGCTACACCAAGAACTCATTTGTAAATAAACATTAGAAGAGTAGAACTCTAAATTGATTTGTTCATTTAACTTATCTGCGATTGCTTTATTAAGCATAAACCAACTCCTTTCCTTATTAAGTAGAGATTAAAAATAAAAACAAGACTGCTTAACTTGTCATCGGTGTGCATTCTAATCTCGCAAATGAGAATGGTCAAGTGTTTTTTTAAATATTTTTTTATAAGCCACTAATAATAAAGGAGAAATAAATGTTAATTATTCTCATTTATGTAACATATGTAAAATAAATTCTCATTATCAGATCAAGAATGATGAAATCTGCAGAATTGATGTACGCAATTGTATTCAGAATTCACGTAGCGTTATCTCAAAATTTCATTCCAATTTAATTATTCCATCACAAAGACATACATTTATTTCTTTTATATCCATAATCCCAAAATCACCTTATTTTGAGTAATGCATGAAATAGGATAGTCACCTATATTGATTTGTGACATATTTATATATTTAATTTAACATAATATACATTATGCGAAATCAATTACAAGGTTAGTAAAGGCTACGTATTAATAAGATCACAGAGTTATGCACAGGTCACGGATACCATTCAAACGATGCGAAATCTAGTCTCGCAACACTTTGCAATAAGATTAAATAATGATTTATGCACTCTAAAGTTGTTATGTAAGGAAAAAATAAAGAAGTTTATATGTATCAAATAATGACAACGCTACGTGAATTCTGCGTTATTTTATGAGGTGAATACCATCAGATTTAAAAAAGAAAAACGTAAATCTCAGGGATTAAGATTTACGTTTTTGATGAATGGTATTTGTGTGACTATGTCACGATATGTATAAGATTAAGATAACAGTTTTGCTCCGTATTCATAAACCTGTTGCAGTAAATTTAGTTTGGTTGGATTATCCGAATATTCCTCTGCTAACCGTTGTAAACTTTCTTCAAATTTAACCGCACTTTGTTCTAATTTACGTTGGCGATATTTTTGCCATTTGATTTGCTCTGCACGATTTAGCGTTTTATAGAAATGTCTTGCACGATAATGGAATAATAATTCAGGAATTCGTTTATCTTCAAATGCTAAACCATGCTCAGCTAATTTTTCAGGCGGTAAATCGCGTAAAATAGCCATATTGTTTTTATCGGCATTGCTAAAGAAACCGTTATAAAGTTCTGTTTCTACATTATCACTTGGCTCAAATTCGCGCTCTTCTGAGAAAATTTCAATAACTTTCTCACGTATATCTAAGGATTGACGCAATTTTACTAAATTATCTAAGCAATGTTGTCTGTCTATCCCCAAACGAGCCGCATTTTCCGGCAGTAAAGTTTTTGCAGGCGCCAAAATTGGGCATTTATTAATATGAACCAGTTTTAATGGAACTGATGAAACTCCCCTTTCTTCAAGCTCACTTTTCTTGGTATATAAATCTTGTCGCAAATGAACCGCACTTTTACGGAATAAATTATCAATATCACCTGATAAATCACAAACGATTACAGCATTTTGATTAGTTGGATGCCATGCTAATGGTGCCACCCAAGCACAATTGCCGCGATAATTCCCTAGCATACCTGAAACGTGCACTAATGGTGTCATTTCCGCGGTATCAATTAGCTTCTCAATTTCCTTTTTACCTCTATGCTCAAAGAAGAATTGAAATAATTTAGGCTGCTTTTCTTTGATTAATTTAGCCATGGCAATAGTTGCATACACATCCGCCATCGCATCATGGGCATTTTCATGCTCAATACCATTTGCTTTGGTTAGTTTTTCTAAGCGAAAGCTTGTCATACCATCATCATAAGCCCAATTTATTCCTTCTGGGCGCAGTGCATAGCAAGCTCTGACCAAATCCAGTAAATCCCACCGAGAATTGCCATTTTTCCAGCTATACTCGTAGGGATCAATGAAATTACGGTAAAAGGTATAACGCGTCATTTCATCGTCATAACGAATGTTGTTATAACCCATCACACAAGTATTAGGTTGTGAAAACTCAGCTAAAATTTTTGCGGCAAATTCAGGTTCAGGAATCCCCTTTTCATTACATTCTTGTGGCGTGATTCCTGTGACCATTACGGCTTCCGGAACGGGTAAATAATCATTAGTTTGCTTGCAATACAACATAATAGGCTCACCAATGATATTGAAATCTGCATCGGTACGAATACCAGCAAATTGAGCTGGACGATCACTTGCCGGATTGATACCAAAACTTTCGTAATCGTAGATAAAAAAACTAAAATCGTTTGCCATAATTAAGCCAAAATTTTATCTAAATAATATAAACAGAAAATTGCTGAAAGACTGATAAGAACGCCAAACCAGTTTATTTTGCTGATTTTTTCTTTAAAGAAAAATGCGCCGGTGACGGTGCCTAAACAAATAACACCAATATTCATTCCCGCAAAAACTAAAGTTGGGTTTTGTCCGAAGCTTTGGTGCGCTTTAATGTAAAACAGGATGTTGAAGAAATTTAATACACCTAAAATGATTCCACCAATAAAGCTTGGCACTGTCCACTGAGTACGTTTTAGGAATAAATACAGGAACATGACACAAGCGGCTAATGAGAAAGCAATGAATAATGTGGTTGGGAATGCTCCCCCGCTTTTGGCCACTTGTTTGAATAAGATATCAATGGTGCCATAACCAAACCAAACACCGATTAAGCCTAAAATACCTTTGAAACTGACCGCACTTTGTTCATTTGATTTGTTCAAGATACAGAATAGACCAATGAATGCCAAAATAATGCCAACGATTTTTGGCTGACTTAATGTTTCATGGAAGATAATAAAAGAGGCAACAATCGGTAGAAATAACGATAAGCGTTGTGCTGCATCTGAACGCACGATACCCGCAAATTCAACTGCTTTAGACATAATGATAAATACGGTTGGTAATAAAATTCCTAACGCCAGGAAAATAGGTGTGCTATCACTTTGTGCTAGATATTCGGTAAATTCTAATCCTTTGAAATCAGGTTTGAGTAAGAAATAGCTTAATGAAATGGCGACGATATAGTTGAACGCTATTGCTTGTTCAATAATGATATTTTTCTTGCGCGCAACTTTGAGTAACACTGATACGGCAACACTACATAGAATGGCAAAAATAAGGTTGTGCATAATTCGTCCTAAATTCTCATAAAAATAACAATGAAAAAAGCGGCCAATTGCTTTGACCGCTTTAAAAAACTACTCTGTTGCGCCAAAGCCACGCAAACCAACCACATGAACTTGCTCTTGGTTTCCGGCAATTTTACGCACCAATTTATAGGTTGTGCCTTTTTCAGGGCTGATATTCTCTGGTGCTGCGATAAGTAATTGCATATCCAAACGTTCGCAAAGTTCAAACAAGGTGGAAATGGATTTACCATCTAAACGCGCCGCTTCATCCAAGAATAGTAAACGACATGGCACGATGTCTTTACCGCGAATACGGCGGCTTTCTTCTTCCCAGCTTTGTACAACCATTAATAGGATTGACATACCCGTACCGATCGCTTCACCTGTCGATAATGCGCCACTTTCAGCACGTAACCAGCCATCAGCACCACGAAAGACTTCAACTTCTAACTCGAGGTAATTACGGTAATCTAATAATTCTTCACCGATAGTTTGTGCTGTGCGTTGGCCCATATCAATATGCGGGTTAATGCGTTGATAAAGTTTCGCAATGGCTTCTGAGAAGGTAATACGATTATCACTGAATAAATCTTGATATTCTTCTTGTTTACCAGACAGCGCATCAAGCAACATCGCATGTGTATCTCGAATATTGACCACTAAACGTACTGATTTTACCTGGCCGAAGGCAATATTTTGTAAACCTTGGTTCAACATGCGAATACGATTTTGTTCACGTTGAATGGTTTTACGCATAATATTCGCCACACTTTCAGAACTGATCGCCAATTTTTTCTCACGACCAGTTAATTCTTCTGTTAAGCGATTAAGCTCAATTTCCATTTGCTCAATTGCATCAATCGGATCATCCGTTTTAATAATATCCTGACGAATACGCTCACGAAGATGTTGATAGACAGCAATAAAGAAGCAGACTTTATTTTCCGGTTTACGGCTATCTTCAGAAATACGCAATGCATCGCGGAGATATTCATTATCTGCTACCGCAGTACGTAACGCACCTAAGGCTTTATCCGACATTGAACGTAAATCATCAGCAGATAAATAAGCTAACTCACGACGATTGAGTCGTTTTTCTACATCGGAATTACGAGATAAACGCAGAACCACACACCAGCTGACTTTCGCAGCTACAACCAATTCACGTTGAGTTTTGTAATCACGTTCCGCTTTGCGAATGCGTTTATTTAAGTTCTCCGCTTCGCTTTCAATGAGTGTTAATTGTTTTTCAACATAAGAACGACGTTGACGGCTAGTTGAAAGTTGTTGATACAACTCATCACGGCGATTTCTTGCACGTTCCTCTGCCCCTTCATCAGCACGCACACCTAATTCACCAATCTCAGCAATTAATTCTTTCAACAACTGATTTTTACTGTCATAAGAACTTTGCAATTGGATAAATACTTGATTGTATTGTGCAAATTGGCTTTGTTTTTGACGTAATTGTTCACGTTGAGCATCACGTTGTGACTGCAATTGTTCCAAACGTTGACGAAGTTGCTCATTAAGCTCTGATGTTTCCGCTTGCCCTGCATCTTCATAGCTGAAGTGATTTTTACGTTGCACCACATCCGCTAAAGCAAATACACGTTGCTGTACTTGTTTTTGGCGTTCAACTGCTTGGGTTAAATCGGCTTTTAAGCGTTCATAGTTTTCTGGATCGCTTTGTAAAGTATTGGCAATCGGTTCTAATTGTGACAACGCAACGCCATGTTGACGAATAAAGCTTTCATCTTGTTCTGCAATATCTAGTTGTTCACGGCATTCTTCAATGCGATCAAGTAATTCTTCATCAGCGAGCAAGTTAAGCTGTGGCATTAACTTATTCAACAATTGCATTTTTTCTTTGGCATTATCCAATTTAATGCGAATTTGTTGTTCGGTGCTTGAGAATTGATTGAGCTCACGATCAATTTCATTACGTTCTTGATTGATTTCCGCCATCACCTCTTCTGGGTTTGGTTGGAACGCAAGCGCTAGATGTAAGCCAACAAATTGACTAAAGTGTTCGTGTAAACGTTGACATTTTTGTACATCAAAGGCGATTTGTGCGTATTCTTCCGCAATTTCATCACGTTTAGCTTGTAATTCTTCTAAATGTTTTTCACGTGCAGCACGGCCGAACAATGGAATTTGTGGGAATTTGGAATAACGCAATTCACGATCAGACACTTGCACCACAACGCCCATTTCAAGCTCTTGGGCTGAAAGTACGCTGTCATCAAAGGCATTTGGGTCACCTTCGATTAAATATAAATCGTCTGGACAGTCTTCTAAATTAGCTAATTGTTCGCGTACCGTGTTGAGATCTCGTACAACAATAGCATGACGTGCAGGACCATAAAGTGCCGAGAAATAAGGTGCATCTTCAATTGGTACATCATCATATAATTCAGAAAGCAATACACCGCCAAAGCGTTCTGCAAGCACATTCAAGCGAGCATCTTCAGAACCATCTGGTTGGCTTAAACGAGAAATTTGCTCATCTAATTGTTGACGTTGTTTCTCTAAATTGTCACGTTGAATAGTCAGCTCACGTTCTTTCACCAATTGTGATTGCATAAAATGCATCACATCTTGGCTATGTTCAAATGTTTCACAACTTTGCTCTTGTAAGCGTTCTAAAGCGGCTTGAGCAGTCAACCAAGCCGGTGCTTTACGAGCATTTTCTTCGTAAAGTGCGGTCAAACTTTCACGTTTTTGACGCAAGGTTGAACGGTTTTCTACTTGCTCAGCAAGTTCTTCATTCAAACTTTCAATGAGTTCTTCTTGCTCAGCGTGGTATGCTTCAAGTTCATCAGCGGTTTCTAAAGATAAATCAGCACGTTGATTAAAATCAGCCAATAATTTAACCGCACTTTGTTGTTGAGCATAGCGCTGCTCTAACTCATGTAATTTTGCGCGTAATTGAGGAGTTTGTTGTGCTTGAATTTTTTGTGTTGGATATTCACGCAATAATTCTTTAGCACTTTCCCAAGCACTTGAACGTGGCATATCACCAGCAATTTTACATACCAACTGATAGGCTTTATCGAATTGTGATTTTGCCGCTTCAGAAATAGACATCTTATGTTCTAACTCAAGCACTTGCTCGGTCAGACTTTCTGCATGAGCAGCAAACTCAGCTTGGTAATCTTCCGCATTTTTCACGCTTAAATCGGCTAAACCACATAAGGTTTTCGCTTTTTCAAGCGCGGCAATCGCTTGTTGATATTGCAATGCACGGGTTTGTTGTGCATCTAATGCTTGTTGATAATCTGCAAGTTGCGCACGTACTTGGTCAATTTCAAGTTCAGTTTGCTCAAATTGTGCTTGGCTTTCTTCAAGCTGTTCGGTTGCGGTTTCCACAACCATTTTTTGTTCTTCTAATTTTTCTGTAAGCTCAGCCACATCTTCTTGATAGCGCGATACTTTTTCTTGATGACGTAACGCATTTAATACCAAGTTCAAGTGGTCTGCCGCACTTTGGTGATCTACTTCTAAAGTACGTTCATTTTCTGCCAATTCTGCAGCTTCACGGCTTAAGTCAATTAAGCGATGTTGTGATAATTCTTGCTCAGCTTTTGCTTTATACCAATCACGACGGAAACCTAAAGCCGCTTCGATATTGCCACGACGTTCATTGGCATTACGCATATAATCTGATGCCACATAATTAGTGGTTTCGGTGATTAAATGTTTGAATAAATCACGGTCAGATTGGGTAACTTTAATTGCTTCAAGGGTCATGCGGTTTTCACGTAACGCACTTTCCATATCTTGGAAGGCTTTGCGCACACCAAGGTTTTCTGGCAATAAGTAATCACGTAAAGAACGGGTAATGGCGCTGGAAATACCACCGTATAAAGAAGCTTCGATTAGTTTATAGAATTTGCTACGGTCTGAGGCACTACGTAAGCGTTTTGGAATAATCCCCAAATCAAACATCATGCCGTGATAATCGGTGATGGAATGATATTGTTTAAATTGCGCACCAAGATTTTCAATTTTGTCTTTTAATTCGTTTAAATTGAGTACGCGCGCCTGACGTTCACCGACTGTTTCGGTAAAAAGTGCGGTCGGATTTAAGGATAATTCTACCCCTTGAATCGAGAAGGTTTTTAAATCCACTTTCTTGTCACGACCCGCAATTTGTTGCAGACGCACACCTACGAGAATTCGTTGGTGACGAGAATTGATGGTATCCAATACTGAGTAACAAACGCCCGGACGCAGTTTACCGTGTAAGCCTTTATCACGCGATCCGCCTGTCGAGCCTGCCTCAGTGGTATTACGGAAATGCAATAAGGTTAAGTCTGGAATTAATGCTGTGACAAAACCCGCCATGGTTGTGGATTTACCGGCACCGTTACCACCGGAAAGTGTGGTTACCAATTCATCCAAATCAAAGGTACGGGCGAAGAAACCATTCCAGTTAATTAAGGTGAGTGAACGGAATTTACCACGTTCTACCCCATTATGTTGGTTTAATACAGGAGCAATAAATTCTTCTTCAACCTGTTCGGTTGATTGCTCTGGTTCGTCTTGATAGATTTCATTTTTAAGTTCTAATACATCAGACATTATTCTTGTTCTCCTGCATCATCAAATTCTTCATCAATTTCGACCGCACTTTCTTCATCATCAAGGTCATCAGCATAACTTGCTGCTTTTGCTTGTTTTTCCAATTCGAGGGATTGCGGTGTGGCTGCTTCCCCATCACGAATTAAGCGAGCTTGTGCTTCTAACGGGTCATCACCAGAACGGACTTCAGCCCCAAAACGGAAAACTGATTCTGAAATAGTAAATTTACCGCTATGCTGTTCACCTACGGTATGAATCATGCCTAAACGGCGTAAACGACTAATCGCCGCACGTACTTTTTCAGATAATTTTTGTTTATCTAAATCCGAACCACTAGAACGCTGATTGACGGCTTTCAATAATTTGCCTTCGTCTGCTAAGTTGAGTAATTCGTCATAGACTTCTTGCGTACTGAAGATACCTTGCTGTGCCAAACGCTCTGGACTTAAATACAAATAGCAAAGCACTTTTCCTACCAACATTTCTAATTCAGAAAGCACTGAACGAGCAATTAAGGTCGTTGCTTTCGGACGTAAATAGAAAAAGCCTTCCGGTGCACGAATTAATTCCACGTTGTAACGGCGGTAAAAGCCATCTAACTCATTTTGGAAATCCATCAAAAAAGCATGATTATCTAATTGATCTGTGCTGATATGGCGACCTGAACGCAATAAGCTGTCCACTGCCGGGAAAATAGGATTTGCAATGGCATTTGCCAATTTCGGGGAAATTACATCTTGAATATCTGTCATGGTTAATTTCTCATTTTATAAATTCGTTTTTTTAATAAGCCACGAAATTAATATTTATCAATCACATGCGCTTGTACTTCTGCGCCATAATCGTTAATTTCTTGCCATTGCGGATAAATACCGGCTAAATCATCATTTGCCATACCTAAACGCACTGCTTGATCCACAATAATACGTGCCACATCAAAATGACGAGAAAGTGGATAAGCTTCTAATTGTTCTTTTAAGACTAAACTTAAATCGATTGGACGATTATTCTCACGGTATTGAATTAATAAGCCTTGCATATGTTCGACGATTTGATCATGTAAATCAGCCAAAGATTCATATTGCAACTCTTCAGGTAATTCACCCAATGCATCATCTTCACGTAATACCATTTCTTCATCACGCAGATCGACCAAACGTTCCGCTTGAGCTGTCCATAAGAACCAAGGATGATCGAAATAGCTGTGGATAGAATTACGCAAGCGTTGTGAGAATACTCGGTTTTTATCCATATCAATGGCGGTACGGATAAATTTATGCACGTGACGGTCATAACCAATCCATAAATCGATAGCTTGTTGTCCCCAGCTAATAATACGGTCAAGTTTGGATTGTAAATCGGTAATTAATTGTTCAATAAAATACAGCTCATCGTGACCAATTACACAATCTTGAATACGTAATAATTGAGCCTGTAACTTATCACCTGCGGCATTTAAAGTATCTTGTAACTCACGTAAATTGCCTGAGGTTTCATCTAATAAACGTTCACAGCTAGAAATTGCCGCCTGCCAATCTTTGGTAAGTAAATTGGCAATTTCTTCTTTAATGCTTTGTTGATTTTCATCCATCACGCGTTGTGATAAATCAATACTATCGAAAATCTCTGCCACCGAATATTTTAACGGAGCGAAAACATTTCTGCGCCAAAAGTGTTCATTTTCCCCTTTTGCTGCACCTTCTTCTGCAGCATCGGATGCTCGCTGAATTTCATCGGCCACAATAGAAAGTTGTACGGAAAGACGCAACGCGGAAAATTCACGCTGACGAATATAATAATCTGATACGCCAACGCCTAATGGAGTAAGACGATAAATAGAAAGCCCTTCAGTAAATTCACTGCTGAAACGGTTAAGAAAACGCTGTTTCACCAGTTCATTGATAGCATTATTCGCACGGGTGGCAATCGCATCCGTTGATTGGTCAAAGGCATTGGCTGTATGGCGGAAAATATCCACTAAATCAGCTTCTAGCATCTCACCGTCCAAACGTTCGTTGTTATAAATGGCAATGGCCAATAAAAACACCAAACGCTCTGTCGGCAGATTTAACGAAAATTCCCGCTCTTTCGCCCATGAGACGAGTTCAGGAATGGTTTGTGAGGTTTCGATCATTCGGTTACAAAAGCTTAAAATTGAACAAAAAATTTCTGAGATTATACAGGATTTTTTCTCAATCTTGAAAATCTTCTTGCAAATTGACCGCTCTTTTTAAGTTTAAAATATCCTTAAATTAAACAAGGAAATATATTTTCGTACTTCAACCTTAGAAATGAGCGATATTTAAACAATATTTACAACTCTTTACAATCCTTTACAAAATAAACATGCTATTTACTTTTCTATACAAAAAAACCTATCTATAATCTTGTGTAGGTACGCAATCGTTTACTGAATAGATAAAAATAAGATTTGCAATATCTGGAAAATAAGAGATTAAAAATCATATAGTTAATCCATTCTTCAATGCTACCTATAATTATTAATGTATATTTACACTACTCTAATGAAATTCTTTAATTACACAATGTAATTAAAGAAGAAACTCAAGCGAGGACATATGAAAAATTTTAAATTTAATGCTATCACGGTATTAATTATTGGGGTGAATGTTGCTGTAGCGAATGCTGCTGATGGAAACATTCTGAATATCACGACACAAGACGCTGTAAATGCAAACAAAACAATAGAGGCGACTAACGTTAGAGGTCCTGGACATACAGCTATTGGTCAGCAAAACCAAATCTATTCTATTCCTGCAGCTGAAGCTGAAGAAAGCCAAGGCTCAAGTTCTGCCATCGGTAATCAAAATGTGGTGAAAGGTGAACAAGCAAATGCGATTGGTGATGGAAATGATGCATATGGTCATTTTACTCAAAGCGTTGGTGATGATAATAAAGTTTATGCCGATCATTCTCTTGGATATGGTGCACATAATAAAGTCGGTGCTCAGCGTGTAACAGGTACACCAGAAAAAGATGTTGTTGTAGATAAAAACACAAGTAAAGCAAGCGTATTTGGTTTAAATAATGAAGTCGTTGGCAAAAACATTTTTGTTGCTGGTAATAATAATAAAATTACAGACACATCAACTTCAAATGCAACTGTAATTGGTTTTGGTGCGACTGCAAGTTCAGCTAATGCTACTTCAATTGGTACTGCAGCTAGTGCATTAGCAAACGAAACAGTTGCGATTGGTCAAGCGGCAAAAGCAAGTGGTCAAAACAGTAATGCTTATGGTTCACAAGCGAATGCGAGTGGTACAAGTTCATTGGCTGTAGGTACTGGTTCTGTTGCCTCTGGCGATTCAGCTGTAGCGATTGGTAACGATTCAACTGTTACAGGCGGCTCTGCTGTTGCTATTGGCGCGTCTGCAACATCTACAGGTAAATGGTCTACTGCACTAGGCGATTCAGCTAATGCTAAAGGCGAAAAAAGCGTAGCCTTATCGAAAGACTCTTATGCAAAAGATGATAACTCTGTTGCCTTAGGCTCTGGCACTATTACACGCTCAGCAACACAAGAAAATACTGCAACAGTTAACGGTATTACATATAGTGGTTTTGCAGGTAACACGCCTGTAGCTGTTGTTTCTGTTGGTTCAGACAAAACTGAAACTTACACCCCACCGGATCACTCAACCCCAGGCCGTACAGTAACCATTACGCCACATACACGCCAAATTATTAACGTAGGTGCAGGTGAAATTTCTTCTACATCTACCGATGCAATTAACGGTTCCCAGCTTTATATGGTTGCAGACCAAGTAGGCAAAAACAAAACACGTATTGATAATATTCGTGTGCGTACGTCTGACGTAAAAGTTAAAGCGGGTGACAATATTAATGTACAAGAAGCTTATGATGATGCTAACCAAGTGAAAACTTATACTGTTAGTACAGCAAAAGACATCAAAGCGGATTCTTACACTGTCAATAATTCAAGCGTTCAGATCAATCAGAACGGCATTAATGCAGGTAATAAAAACATCACTAATGTTGAGGATCCAAAAGCACCAACTGATGCGGCAAACAAACGTTATGTTGATAATAAAGTAAATAAAGTTGATCGTAAAACTCGCGCTGGTATTGCTGGCGTTGCAGCAATCGCTTCTGCTCCATCTGCTCGTAAAGATGGTAAGAGCATGGTATCAACTGGGGTTGCTCACCACCGTGGTGAAAGCGCGATTGCAATCAAAGCGTCTCGCAACTCTGACAATGGTCATTGGTCATCGAACGTAAATGGTGCAGCAGATACTCGTGGTCAATGGACTGTAGGTGCTGGCGTAGGTTACGAATGGTAATCTGATTTTAATCTAAAAACAAAGAGCCACAAATTGTGGCTCTTTTTATCTTCTCAAAACTATCAAAAATTTGACCGCACTTATTACAATAGATATCGCCAAACGAATGCGCTAACTAAAATAATCAGCATGATAATAATTTGTATTAAACGTTTTTTGGTTAATTTTTCTGCAGCCATATTGATTTGCTCTTTGATAACTTCTGAAATTGACTATTTAGTGGTAGAATAATTGCGTTAGATCAATTTTACACTATATTTATCGATTTGAGGAATAAATGAAGAATTTCGTTTCAGAAACCAAATCAGGACGCAGAGTTCAATCAGGTGGTTGTGCAATCCATTGTCAAGATTGCAGTATTAGCCAACTTTGTATCCCTTTCACATTGAACGAACATGAGCTCGATCAGCTTGATAATATCATCGAGCGTAAAAAACCCATCCAAAAATCTCAAGTCCTTTTTAAAGCCGGTGATACACTGAATTCCATTTATGCGATTCGTTCTGGAACCATTAAAACTTATACCATTAGCGAAGCCGGTGAAGAACAAATTACCTCTTTCCATTTACCAGGCGATTTAGTAGGCTTTGATGCCATCACGAATATGCAACATCCAAGTTTTGCACAGGCTTTGGAAACTGCCATGGTATGTGAAATTCCATTTGATATCTTAGATGACTTATCTGGAAAAATGCCTAAGCTTCGTCAGCAAATTATGCGTTTGATGAGTAGTGAAATCAAAAGCGATCAAGAAATGATTTTATTACTTTCTAAAATGAATGCTGAAGAACGTTTAGCGGCATTTATTCACAATCTCTCAAAACGTTACTCTGCTCGTGGTTTCTCGGCGAAAGAATTCCGCTTAACCATGACCCGTAGCGATATTGGTAACTATCTTGGTTTAACCGTTGAAACCATCAGTCGTTTACTTGGTCGTTTCCAAAAACTCGGTGTACTCTCTGTTCAAGGTAAATACATTACTATTAATGATATTAATGCATTGATTGATTTAACCGGTGTACATAAAACCAAAATCCAATTAGCAGAATAAATTAAAAGCGTGAGTTTTCACGCTTTTTTAACATTTGAAACAAAAAAACTTGCACGAGATCACTTTTTTGATAATCGGTTCTTGTCATCGTTTAAAATCTTTTCTATCCTATTGATATCTCATATCTTGGAGGTTTTATGAAATTTAATAATATTCTTGTTGTACTCAATCCTGATAACGAAAAACAATATGCTCTAGCTCGTGCCGTTCGTCTTGTTAAAGAACAGCAAAATGAAACAAAGGTAAAAATCACCACCCTTTTGAGTGTTTATGACTTATCGTATGAGATGTCAGCCCTTCTTTCTTCTGAAGAACGCAGTGAAATGCATAAAACAGCCGTTGAACAACAACGTCAAGCCGTACAATTTTATTTAGATAAATATGCTGATCCGGAAATTGAATTTGACTCTCACATTGTATGGAGCAGCAATGAAGCGGATGCAATTCGTGAAGAAGTTGAAAAAAATCAATACGACCTCGTTGTGAAATACACTAAAGATGAAGAAAGTTTCACTTCATTGATTTTCACACCAGTAGATTGGCAATTGTTACGTAAATGTCCAATCCCAGTATTAATGGTGCGTGATGGCGACTGGAAACACCAACGCCGTATTTTAGTCGCTGTTAATGTATCCGGTGAGCAAGAATATCAAGATGAATTCAATCAAGAATTAGTTTCAACAGGCATAAATTTAGCGGAAAACTTAAACCGTGGTAATGTACATTTAGTGGCAGCCTACCCTGTTGCGCCAATTAATATGGCGATTGATTTACCTGAATTTAATACTTCAGGTTATGAAAATGGCATTCGTGGTCAACACCTTATCAATATGAAAGCCTTACGTCAAAAATTTGGTATTGATGAAGATCATACCCATGTACGCGAAGGTTTCCCTGAAGAGGTGATTCCTGAAGTGGCGAAAGAAATTGAAGCTGAATTAGTGATTTTAGGTACAGTGGGAAGAACGGGTTTATCTGCAGCGTTATTAGGTAATACGGCTGAACATGTAATTAGTAAATTAAGCTGCAATTTATTAGCCATTAAACCATCTAAAAAATAAGCCTATTTAGCTTTTTATTTAAAACAAGTGCGGTCAGAAAAACAATCATTTTATTAACCGCACTTTTTTGTTAAAAAAATGTGAAGTTCCTCACAAAATCAACTTTTTCTATTCGTCTCATTATTTCTTTTTCGTTATACTCGTCCGCCCTATCGAAGACTTTCTATAAATTGATTTATTATTAAAAAGGAAAGACAATGAAAAAAACATTAATTGCAGCACTACTTGGCTTCTCTGCGCTCGCGCAAGCCCATGAAGTTTGGGTTGCGACACCAGCACAACTTGCTTCTAATAGCGTTTTAAAAGCTGATTTAGCTTATGGTGACTACCCCTACGTTGAAAAAATTCCTGAAAAACGTCTCGCAATTTTTCCACCGATGGAACTCATCAATCAAGATGGTGAAATGCAAACATTAGTACAAAAAGGTGAAAACTACCAATATCAATCAGAAAAACCGTTAAAAGACGGTTCATATTGGGTAACAGCTACTTATAAACCAACTTTCTGGTCACAAAATAATGAAGGTTGGAAAATGGATAACTTACAAGGCACACCAAATGCATTCTATTGCGAACAAACTCAAATGTTTGGTAAAGCCTTTACCGTAGTGGGCAAAAAACCATTAAATGCAGATATGGCAATGACACGCCTCGGCTTACCACTTGAAATTGTGCCACTCAAAGATCCAAAAACAATTAAAGCGGGCGAAGCTTTCCCTGTTCAGATTTTCTATAAAGACCAACCGCTTGCAGGCGAAACGATTATCGCAACCTCTGATACATTTGTTGTAAAAGATATGGAAGCAGCGACATCTCACCGTGAGCCGCAAGCCTTTTCTGGTAAAACAGACAAAGAAGGTAAAGTTAACTTTATTCCATTAATTGAAGGTGTTTGGAAACTTAAAGTGATTCATAAAGAACCATTTGAAGATCAAAAAGTTTGTCAACATTCAGCGAATTACGCGACGTTAATTCTCCCTGTTGGTAAAGCTAGAGCTAAACTCCCACCAAAACCAGAACATCATCATTAATCATAAAAAAGTGCGGTCAAATTTAACCGCACTTTTTTAATATGTTCTTAACGCTGGAGGTTGGTAATGTTCAATGAAGGTTTCGATTTCTTGAAGATTATTGGAGAATAAAATCTTCTCAAAATCACCTTGAGTAAAGAAGCCTTCTTTCACCATATGGCTAAAAAAGGACTTTAATGAATCAAAATACCCCTTTTCATTAAATAGAATACAAGGATTGTTATTTTTTCCAATTCGCGCCCAAGAAATCACTTCAGCAATCTCTTCTAAAGTGCCAGGTCCACCAGGCAAAGCAATATAAGCATCGCCAAGCTCAATCATTTTATTTTTTCGCTCAGACATGCTTTCAACAACCACGGTCTTGGTCAAATTAGGATGTGAAACTTCTATGTCTTGTAAAAATTGAGGAATAATGCCAATTACCTTGCCTTGATGAGCAAGTACAGTATCTGCAACCACGCCCATTAATCCCAATTTCCCGCCACCATAAACTAAAGTACGTTGGCCATCAGCAATCCATTTTCCTAATTTTTCTGCAGCAGCCTGATAGGCTGAATCATTGCCTAAACTCGCACCGCAATAAACCGTGATATTCATCCTACTTTTTCCGTTCTACCCATTTACCATCAATATAATCCACAATCCATTTTGTGGCTTTGCCATTCTTTTCAGATGTCACATATTGATGTTTTTCTTTACGGCTAAAGCGGATAATGGCTTCATTACCCTCAGGGTCTTTTTGTGGCGCATCCGCTAAATAACGTAATTTTTCCGGTAAACGATCACGATAAAGCGCTAATTCAGCCACTTTTGCTGGTCGTGTTTCACGTGATTTCGGGAAGTTATGTGCTGACATAAACACGCCACTTGCACCATCACGTAATACAAAATACGCATCAGATTTTTCACATTTCAGTTCAGGGAAATGAACGGGCTCTTCTTTTGGTGGTGCAACTTCGCCGTTTTTCAAAATCTTACGGGTGTTATCACAGCTGGTACATCCCATATATTTACCAAAACGACCGAGTTTTAAGTGCATATCAGCACCGCATTTATCACATTCTACAATCGGACCGTCATAGCCTTTAATTTTGAATTGGCCTTGTTCAACCAAATAACCATCACAATTTGGATTATTACCACAAATATGTAATTTACGATGTGGGTCAATGATATAGCTATCCATCGCGGTACCGCATTTCGGACAACGTTTACGATCCATTAAGGCTTTGGTCTCAGAAGCCTCATCTAGCACATTTAATAATTCAGCTTCTGGAATAAGATTAATCGTTGTTTTACAACGCTCTTTTGGTGGTAATGCATAACCAGAACAACCAAGGAAGACACCTGTACTTGCTGTGCGAATCGCCATTTTTCGGCCACAAGTTGGGCAATCAATATCGGTGAGCACAAGGCTATTAGGTTTCATTCCACCTTCTAACTCATCTAATTCAGCCGTAGAAAGTTGGGTAGAGAAATCTTTGAAGAATTGATTTAACTCAGCCTTCCAATTTTTCTCACCGGATGCAATTTGGTCTAGTACGTTTTCCATGTTGGCAGTGAAATCGTAGCTCATCAAATCAGTAAAAGATTGATTTAAGCGATCAGTAACGATTTCGCCCATTTTCTCGGCATAGAAACGGCGATTTTCAATGCGCACATAACCACGCTCTTGAATAGTCGAAATAATTGCCGCATAAGTCGAAGGACGACCAATACCACGTTTCTCCAATTCTTTAACCAATGCTGCTTCAGTAAAACGAGCGGGCGGTTTAGTGAAGTGTTGGCTTGGCGAAACTGTTTTTAGTGCTAATGTTTCGTTTAAACTCACAGCCGGTAAAATTTGGTCTTCTGGATTTTTACCTAATTGTGGCAAGACTTTTGTCCAACCATCAAAGCGTAAAATACGGCCTTTGGCTTTCAATTCATAATCACCAGCCATTACAGTGACGGTTGTGCTGTCATATTGTGCAGCCGGCATTTGGCAGGCTACAAATTGACGCCAGATTAAATCATACAAGCGCACGGCATCTTTATCCATACCACTTAAATGATCCGCGAGCATTTTCACATCAGAAGGACGAATCGCTTCGTGTGCTTCTTGTGCATTTTCTTTGCTCGAATAGAAATTTGGTTTAGCTGGCAAATAATCTTTGCCGAAATGGCTTTCGATATAAGAGCGTGCCATATTTAATGCATCTTGACTCAAGTTGGTAGAGTCAGTACGCATATAAGTGATGTAACCAGCTTCGTATAAACGTTGTGCCAACATCATGGTTTTCTTCACCCCAAAACCCAAACGCGTACTTGCAGTTTGTTGTAAGGTTGAAGTAATAAATGGGGCCCTTGGTTTAGAACCTGTTGGTTTTGTTTCTAAATCTGTGACAACGTAATGTGATTTATTTAAAAAATCAACCGCACTTTGAGCTTCTTTTTCATTTTTCGGCTCAAATTTCTTGCCTTTATATTGCACCACATCCAAACGTAAGTCTTCTTTCTTGCTCGTTTGGGTTAGTGCTTCAATTTCCCAAAACTCTTCCGGTTGGAAGGCTTTAATTTCACGTTCACGCTCTACCACCAATTTCACGGCAACAGATTGTACTCGTCCTGCAGATAAACCACGTGCCACTTTCTTCCATAATAATGGTGACACCATAAAGCCTACCACGCGGTCTAAGAAACGACGGGTTTGCTGAGCATTAACCTGATCCATATTAATGTGGGCAGGATGCTGGAATGCTTTTTCAATTGCTTTCTTCGTAATCTCATTAAATACAACTCGGCTAAAACGACTATCATCGCCACCAATGACTTCACGTAAATGCCACGCGATAGCCTCTCCTTCTCTATCCAAGTCGGTTGCGAGATAAATATGATCGGATTTTTTAGCAAGGGATTTTAATTCGGCTACCACTTTTTCTTTGCCTGGTAGAATTTGGTAATTGGCTTTCCAATCATGATAAGGGTCAATTCCCATACGTTTCACTAAGGCCGCACGGTCTTTTTCTGCTTTAATTTTGTTTTTTTCTTCCGCACTTAATCCTTTAGTGGAAACGGGTTTAGCCTTCTCGCCTGTGCTACTCCCTGCAGTAGGCAAATCACAAATATGCCCTACGCTGGATTTCACCACATACTGGCTACCTAAATATTTATTGATGGTTTTCGCTTTGGCTGGCGACTCCACAATCACTAAAGATTTGCTCATTTGCTTACCTAAAATATAACTAGAATTCTGTAAAATTGGCGATATACTGCAAACTTACGCTGATAAAATCAAGCTTTTTTTCAAAAAGGATTTATAAATGGATAAACTCAATGCAATTTCGGTTTTCTGCAAAGTGATCGAAACGCAAAGTTTTACACAAGCTGCAAACCAACAGAATATTTCTGTGGCAATGGCGAGTAAATTAGTTTCACAATTAGAAGAACATTTAAAAACACGATTATTACAACGTACAACACGAAAAATTGTGCCGACTGAAGCCGGTATGCTTTATTACCAACGTTGCCAAGCCATTCTATTAGATTTAAGCGAGGCTGACTCTAGCATCAGTAATATGACAACGAGCTTACAAGGTAATTTATTAATCTCTGTGCCGCGTGATTTTGGCTTACTTTATATTTCACCTAACTTGCCTAAATTTATTGAGCTTCATCCCAATTTACACGTAGAAATTGAATTTGAAGACAAGCGTGTTGATCTCGTTGCGGAAGGCTATGACTTAGCATTACGTATCGGCTATATGCAAGATAGCTCACTTGTCGCGCGTAAAATTAGCAGCTCCCCTATGCATTTTGTTGCTTCGCCAAGTTATTTAGAGTCGCGAGGCACACCGCTTACACCTGATGATTTAGAATATCACCAAGGTTTACTTTATAAATCATCGTTAAATCAGGTGCATTGGCAATCAACAAAAGCCAATCAAATTCAACGTTATAAAATTCAATCTAAAGTGGTTTCTAATAATGGTATGGCATTGTTAGAAATGACAAAAGCAGGCTTGGGCATCAGCAATTCACCTGGTTTCTTTGTAAAAGAAGCGCTTGCTTCAGGTGAATTAGTTGAAATTTTGTCTGAATATAAACAAAAACCTTTAGATATTTATGTGGTTTACCCAAATCGTCGTCATTTACCGGCTAAAGTTCGCGCATTTATTGAATTTCTAGCGAGTCTCGGTTTGTGTGAGAACAGTCAAATATAAAAACAAGGGCGGATTGACCGCCTTTTATTATTCAAATAATGTCCAAATCGGTTTTACCTCTTCAGGTAAAAACAAATTCTTTCCTAATTCAATCCATCCGCAAGGAAAATGAAAGTCTGACCCTAAAGAGGCGGCTAAGTCATATTCATTGGCTAAACGCGCAAGATATTGACGCTGATCTTTAGTCTGTCCACTATCTGCAACTTCCATGCCATCTCCGCCCCATTGTTTAAAATCAACAATTAATCGACGAATCCATTTTCCTGTCATGTTATAACGCATAGGATGAGCAATGACGGCAACTCCACCTGCTGCATGAATCGTATCAATCGCTGTTGGAATATCTACCCATTCAGCTTTGACAAAACACGATTTTCCACCGCCTAGATAACGCTTAAAGGCTTGCCCATCATTTGAAACCTTTCCGATTTGTACCAAATAACGTGCATAATGCGCACGAGTTACTTCTCCGTTTGCTAACTCTTTTGCGCCTTCATAGGCATTGGGGATGCCTGCTTTTTCTAATTTATGACCAATTTCGACCGCTCTTTTTTCTCTCAATGATTTTTGTTCAGCTAAAAGTGCAGTCATTTTAGGATGCGTTTTATCAAAATTTAATCCAACAATATGGATACCACGACCTTCCCAATTCGTTGAAATTTCCACGCCATTAATTAGCTCAATACCTAATTTATCGGCTTCAATTTTGGCTTCATCAATGCCCATCACGGTGTCGTGATCACATAAAGCAAGCACATTGACACCTTGCTCATGAGCTCGTTGTACGAGTTCTGTAGGCGTTAAAACACCATCTGAAGCCGTACTATGGCAATGTAAATCATATTTGATCATCGGCTTTCCTATAAATTAGTTTGAATAGTGTAATTATCTTCATCAACAATTACAGCTTGACTATTTGTTAAAGGGAGTAAATTCAATTTGGATTGATAGATCTGAACAGTTTTCTCTGAACTCTCTTCAAAAGGAAACTTACCATAATGTGGAACAATTGCAAAATCGACTAAATTTAAAGCTGAATAATTGGTCAAATCGATAGCTATATTTTTGTCATCCATAATTTGATTATACTCGATGTCGCTGGCGGTAATAATAGCACCGGCAGATTCACCAAGATAAAGCATACCTTCATCAATTCGTTTTTTTATATGTGGTAATAAGTGCTTTCTTTTCAACTCTTGTAATAGATAAAACGTATTACCACCAGAAATGTAAAGAATCGGTGTATGATTTAATTTCTCTTTAATAACCTCTTCTGTTTCTTGGGCTATATCCAAAACATCGACTTCAAAACCTAATTTATGAAAAATATTTTTTGCCTCATCAATGTATTCAACATAGCTTTCGACATTACCTGCAGTAGGAATAAACAGCACTTTATGCAATAAAAAATGCTGTTTTAAAAATCGTCTGAAAAGATTTTCTACGGCTGCAAAATAAGAGGCTAGAAATAATGTTTTCATATTATTTCTCTCTTACTTAATCTCCTGAACCAAGCCTTTAACTAAGCTTGGACCGTGATAAATCAAACCCGAATAAACTTGTAACAATTCAGCACCCGCTTCAATCTTCTCTTGTGCATTTTGTACACCATCAATGCCACCACTCCCAATAATCGGAATTTGACCTTTCAGCTCTTGATGCAATCTTCGAATAATTTCTGTGCTTTTATGCTGTAACGGTTTTCCACTTAAGCCACCTTGTTGTTCTGCATTTTTCAGACATGTGACGTTGTCGCGAGAAATGGTCGTATTAGTCGCAATTACCCCGTCCATTTGATGACGAAGTAACGTATCTGCAATTTGAACAAGCTCAGTCTCGGATAAATCAGGTGCAATTTTTACTGCAATCGGCACATATTTATTATATTGCTCAGCTAATACTTTTTGGCGCTGTTTTACACTTTGCAGTAAATCATCAAAATAATCACCATACTGCAATTGACGCAAATCTGGAGTGTTCGGTGATGAAATATTTACCGTAATATAATCCGCATAGTTATAGGCTTTATTTAAGCAAAATAAGTAATCATCTTTCCCCTTTTCAAGTGGCGTGACTTTATTTTTGCCAATATTAATCCCAATTACACCATCAAATTTTGCTTTTTTAACATTCTCGACCACGTAATCAATGCCATAATTATTGAATCCATTACGGTTAATAATCCCTTCCGCTTCTACTAAACGGAATTGACGAGGCTTAGCATTTCCCTCTTGTGCCAAAGGCGTAACCGTACCGACTTCAATAAAACCAAATCCCATCGCACCAAAGCCATCAATAGCCTCGGCATTTTTATCAGCCCCCGCTGCTAACCCAATAGGATTTTTAAACGTAATGCCCATTACTTGCTTAGGCGAACCTTGTGGACAAGCCAAAAGCTGCTTCAATAAAAATTGAAAAGGTGATTTACCCGCTAAGTGCAATGATTTAATCACTAAATCATGGGCGGTTTCAGGATCAAGGGAAAAGATGGCTTTACGGATCAAAGAATACATACTCGTTTATCTCTCAGGATAGTTCACTGTAAATGGAAAGTGCGGTCAAAATTAACCGCACTTTAGCTGAAAATTTCGTTGCATAGCATTTTAAAATGAAAGCAATGTATATGCAACGAAAGGTGCTTAGATAACACTACTTACGAATATAAAGCTCCTTAGTATAAACATAATCCTGTGGATTATGCATTGGGAACCCACCTACTGCTGGATTAATTACTTTGATCAACGGTGAATAGAAAATCGGTATTAAAGGTGCTTGCTCCGCAATAAGCTGCTCGGCTTGTTGATATAAATCAGCACGAGTTTTGTCATTTAAAGTACTTTGCGCATCTTTCATGACTTGATCAAATTTTTTGTTCTTCCACTGCCCCACATTTTCTGGTGATGTAGAAAGCAAAGAATTGAGAAATGCAGACGGTTCATTGTATTCAGCATCAATAGACATACGGGATAATTGGAAATTACCGACATTGCGTTCACCCAAGTAGGTTTTCCATTCCATCGTACGTAATTTTACATCTGCACCTAATTGTTTCTTCCATTCAGAAGCGAGCGCCAACGCCACTTTTTCATGAGTTGCATACTTATTATAAAAAATTTCAAATTGAAGCGGTTTTTTTTCACTATACCCCGCTTCATTTAATAATTTTTTAGCCTGCGCTATTCTTTCTGTTAATGGCTGATTTAATTCAGCAATATTTGGCGCATTAAAACCATCAACTTCTGGTGGTGTCAATGTTGCTGCTGGTTTGCGCAAACCAATAATATGCTCGGCAATCAATGTTCTATCTAAGGTAAGATATAACGCCTTGCGTACTTTTTCATTATCAAATGGAGGTTTAGCCACGTTGAATGTATAGAATTCCGTGGTTAATCGAGGTACGACAATCAGTGCATCTGGTGTGTGTTTTTGAATATGTGGAATCTGTTCTACTGGTACCCAAGTTAAATCCAATTCTTTAGCTTGGTAACGTTGATAGGCTGAAGCCAAACTTTCTTGAAATAAATATTCTGAAGTATTAATAAGCGTCTTTTTATCATTCCAATAGAATGGGTTACGTTCTGCCGTAATTTTCTCGTTAATTGTCCATTTTTTTAATTTATAAGCACCATTACTCACGATATTTTTAGGGGTAGCCCATTTATCACCAAATTGCGCTAATTTATGATGGGGAACAGGAAATGTTGTAGGATATGCGAGTAGCTGTAAGAAGTAAGGTGTGATTTGGGTTAATTTGATTTCAAGTTGTTTATCATTAATCGCCTTAATGCCCAAAGCGCTCATAGGCAGTTTACCTTGCATCACATCTTCCGCATTTAAAACATGTGCTTTAGATAAATAACTAGCATTTGGACTACCAAACTTAGGATCAACTGCACGTTGCCAACCTAGCACAAAATCTTGAGCAGTTACTGGTGTACCATCCGACCATTTTGCATCACGCAATGAAAAGGTATAAATCTTGCCATCGTCAGATACTATCCATTTCTCTGCCTGTGCAGGCTGAACTTGTCCATTTTCATCTAACCAAATTAACCCTTCAAATAAATCAATCACAATTTGTGCAGCGGTATTTTCTTGTACCAATTGGGGATCAAGAGAACCAGGATCACTATGTGTGTTTTGACGGAAGACTTGAGTGTCAGAAAGTGGCGTACCAGCAGGCACAGTGGCAGAAAATGCTGTTGTTGAAAAAATGCCAAGCATCATACTGACCAGCACTGATGTTTTGTATGTTTTCATATAAAATCCTTATTAACTAACATGGCGAAATGCCACCAATCATTCTATCAAGGTCAATAAAAGAAAAGATTGATATAGTTAACAAATTTGAAAAAAATACGGAATGTATTAGACATCCCGTATTAAATTTATTAAGCCTCTGTATAGCGATTATTGCAAGGCTTTTTCAATCTTCTCAAATAAATCTTTTGAGAGATCTTCAACAGCACTTAATCGTTCTAAGGCGCGTTTCATTAATGTTTGACGTTGTGCATCAAAACGTGAGAAACGAATTAATGGCTCAATTAAACGTGCTGCCACTTGTGGATTGCTTTCATTTAAACGAATTAAGACGTCTGTTAAGAAACGATAGCCAGAACCACTGATATGATGGAATGCTTTTAAGTTGTGATTTGCAAAGCTCCCCACTAATGAACGCAAACGGTTTGGATTGTTGAAGTTAAAGCTTGGGTGATCCATTAATACTTGTACAATCTCCAATACGTTTTCATCAGGGCGGGTTGCTTGTAAAGCAAACCATTTATCCATGACCAAGCCATCATGTTGCCATTTTTGTTCAAAATCGGCCAACAAGGCATCACGGCAAGGTAACGCCGCTTTGGTTGCCATATTTAATGCAGCCAAAGTATCTGTCATATTATTGGCATTATTGTAATGTTTTTGAACTACATTGTTGCCTAAATTGGTGTAAGCCAAGTAACTTAAACAAAGATTACGCATTGCTCGTAAAGCAATATCTTCTTGCGTCACTCGATAATCTTCAAGACGAATATGAGTGTAAATACGCAATAAATCTTCTTTCAAGTATTCTGCAATTTGCACCAACATAAATTCTCTTGCGGCTGCAATGCCATCAGGATCAATCGTTTTAAAACTTTCTGCAAACTCAATGTCTTTTGGTAAGGTTAGAATTAATGTGGCTAATTCGATATCCTGTTCGTAATTTTCCAATACATGCGCAAGTGCGGTCAAAACATCAGGTGAAATGTCAAAGGCTTCACCTTGTTGGAAATGTGCAACATTACGACGCAATTCCTGAGTAAAGAGCATTTGTGCTGCATCCCAACGAGCAAATTGGTTATCTGCAAATTTAAGTAAACCTAATAACTGCTCTGTGGTGTAATCATAATCGAGTTTCACCGGTGCAGAGAAATCACATAATAACGCAGGAATTGGGCGACCATAAATGCCATGGAATTCAAACACTTGGTCTTTTTCCGTTACATTTAACACATCGCTTAACAATTCACCGTTATGCTGTAACATTTGTTTGGTGCCTTTGGCATCATAAAGCGCAATTTTTAATGGAATATGTAAATTTACTTTTTCCATTTGGTCCGCTGTTGGTGGCGTAGATTGCGAAACGGTTAAACGATAAGTATGAGTTTGTTCATCATAGGTATCGCTAATCAATAATTCAGGTGTGCCTGATTGACTATACCAACGACGGAATTGTGCTAAATCAACGTCATTTGCACGTTCCATTGCAGAAACAAAATCTTCACAGGTTGCTGCTTTACCATCGTTTTCAGCAATATAAAGTTGCATACCTTTTTGGAAACCTTGTTCACCCAATAAGGTGTGCAACATACGAATCACTTCTGCCCCTTTTTCATATACGGTCACTGTATAGAAGTTATTCATTTCAATGACTTTTTCAGGGCGAATTGGGTGTGACATTGGGCTTGCATCTTCAGCAAATTGCACCGTACGTAAGAATTTCACGTTATTAATACGATTAACTGCTCGAGAACCTGTGTCAGATGAAAACTCTTGATCACGGAAAACCGTTAAACCTTCTTTCAAACTTAATTGGAACCAATCACGGCAAGTTACACGGTTTCCTGTCCAGTTATGGAAATATTCGTGTGCAATCACGCTTTCAATGGCGAGATAATCATCATCGGTTGCTGTTTGTGGATTTGCCAACACAAATTTAGAGTTAAAAATATTCAACCCTTTATTTTCCATGGCACCCATATTGAAGAAGTCCACTGCAACAATCATGTAAATATCTAAGTCGTATTCTAAATTGAAACGCTCTTCATCCCATTTCATCGCTTTTTTCAGGCTTTCCATTGCCCAAGAAGCACGATCAAGATTGCCACGGTCAACATAAAGCTCTAAGGCTACTTCACGACCACTTTTTGTCGTAAAGGTATCTTGTAATAAATCAAAATCACCTGCCACTAAAGCAAATAAATAGCTTGGTTTCGGGAATGGGTCATTCCATTCAACCCAATGACGACCGTCCTCTAATTCACCACTTGCAATGCGATTACCATTAGAAAGTAAGTAAGGATATTTAGTCTTATCTGCGGTAATTTTGGTTGTATAGCGCGCCAATACATCTGGGCGATCAAGCATATAAGTGATTTGACGGAAACCTTCCGCTTCACATTGTGTACAAATGCCCTCGCCAGATTGATAAAGCCCTTGTAAAGAGGTGTTTTGTGCAGGCTCTAAATTCGTCACAATTTCAAGTTCAAAATTGACCGCACTTTGATTGGTTAAATCTAACGTTAAACTTTCGTGATCTTGATGATAATGTTTGAAATCTTCACCATTGAATTTAATGGAGGCAAATTGGAAGCCATGACCATCTAATCGTAGATGGGTTGCTTCATCATTTAAACGTTGGAAGGTTGTTTTTGCAGTGACAACGGTATGCTTAGGATCTAATTGAAAATCAAGGAAAATATCCGTAACTGTAAAATCAGGTTGTTTGTAATCTTTTCTATATTTCGCTTTAGCTAACATAATCTGCTCTATTTCTAAGAAAAAAACTCGTATTAGGATAAGATTTTATGACAAAACTTGCAATGGAATTTTCAGTTTTTACCACATGGCAAACGTTTGCTTAAAAGTAGGTAAATATGCTATTCTACGCATCGTTTTTTATCAGATAATTTTTTTTAAAATATGTCAAATACCACACAAATTGCTATTGTTATGGGCTCAAAAAGCGATTGGGCAACCATGCAAGAAGCCACTCAAATTTTAGATGAACTCAATGTGGCATATCATGTTGAAGTTGTTTCCGCACATCGAACCCCCGACAAACTGTTTGAATTTGCCGAAAATGCACAAAAAAATGGTTACAAAGTGATTATTGCAGGTGCGGGTGGCGCTGCTCATTTACCCGGTATGATTGCAGCTAAAACGCTTGTACCGGTATTGGGTGTCCCTGTTAAAAGTTCTATGTTAAGCGGTGTTGATAGTCTCTATTCTATCGTGCAAATGCCTAAAGGCATTCCTGTCGGTACGTTAGCTATTGGCCCTGCTGGTGCTGCTAATGCAGGATTACTCGCTGCACAAATTCTTGCAGGTTGGGATGATGCGTTATTCGCTCGCCTACAAGTATTCCGCGAAAATCAAACCAATATGGTATTGGCTAATCCTGATCCACGTACATAAAACACCTTGCAATTTGACCGCACTTTTTAAAGTGCGGTTGTTTTTTTAGCTAGATTTGATGAGAAATTTTATGCAAAACTCTACCCTATATCCTACCGTTTATGTGCTTGGTAATGGTCAACTCGGCAGAATGTTACGTTATGCAGGCGCACCTTTAGATATTCACGTTCAACCGCTTGAGTTCAATGCACCCGTATTTGATTTACCTAAAGATGCCATCATCACCGCAGAAATTGAACGTTGGGAAAAAACACCGTTAACCGAGTTATTAGGTCATCACAAGAATTTCGTTAATCAGAATGTTTTTGGCTTATTGGCTGATCGCTTTACCCAAAAATCCTTACTAGATGAACTCAATCTCTCTACCTCGCCATGGTGTTTATTAAAAGATAAAACGCAATGGTCTGAAGTATTTAAAAACGTAGGTGAAAAAGTCGTTGTTAAACGTCGCACCGGTGGTTATGACGGCCGTGGTCAATGGATTATTACTGAAAGTAATCAACGTGATATTACGGACGATTTATTCGGTGAAGTTATCGCAGAAAAATTTATTCCTTTTGATTATGAAGTGTCTATCGTTGGCGCAAGATTTAAAAATGGTGAAAAACGTTTCTATCCTGTGACGCATAACCTGCAGCAAAATGGCATTTTACGTTACAGCGTGACAGATATTTCATTTCCTCAACAACAAAGCCAACAAATTCAGGCTGAATCTATGCTCGGAAAAATCATGGATAAGCTTGAATATGTAGGTGTAATGGCAATGGAATGCTTTGTGGTGGGGGATAAATTATTAATTAATGAGCTTGCCCCTCGAGTGCATAACAGTGGTCATTGGACACAATTAGGTTGTGCTATTAGTCAATTTGAATTGCATCTACGTGCCTTGTTAGATTTACCTACTCCGTCATTACAGCCCATTGCACCAAGTGTCATGGTCAACTTGATTGGTACAAAACATAATCCACAATGGTTGAACACGCCTTTCTCTCAGTTACATTGGTATGGTAAGGAAGTTCGTCCAGGTCGGAAATTAGGTCATATTAATATTACGCATCCTGATAAAACAATCATTATCCAACAGCTTGAAAAACTTCGCCATGAACTCCCTGAAGACTATCAATCCGGTTTAAATTGGGCAATTGAAAAATTAAAATAATTGAAAAAACAACCGCACTTTTTGATGAATATCTAAAAACATCAAAGTGCGGTTGATTTTTATTAGGTTCTTCTTGATAAAATCCATCGACTGAAGTATAAAATTACTCATCTCACAACACATACATAAGGAAAAGCTATGTTTGAACATATCAAAGCGGCTCCGGCCGATCCTATCTTAGGCTTAGGCGAAGCATTCAAATCTGAAACACGTGAAAATAAAATCAATTTAGGTATTGGCGTTTATAAAGATGCACAAGGTACAACACCGATTATGCGTGCGGTAAAAGAAGCCGAAAAACGCTTATTTGATAACGAAAAAACGAAAAACTATCTGACTATCGATGGTATTGCAGATTATAACGAACGTACAAAAGAACTCCTTTTCGGTAAAGATTCAGAAGTCATTAAAGCAAATCGTGCAAGAACGGTACAAAGCTTAGGCGGTACAGGTGCATTACGTATTGCTGCGGAGTTCATCAAACGCCAAACCAAAGCTCAAAATGTGTGGATTAGCACGCCAACATGGCCAAACCACAATGCCATTTTCAATGCGGTAGGCATGACGATTCGTGAATATCGTTATTATGATGCTGAACGCAAAGCCCTTGACTGGGAACATTTACTTGAAGATTTAAGCCAAGCAATCGAAGGTGATGTAGTGCTTTTACACGGTTGCTGCCACAACCCAACCGGTATTGACCCAACCCCTGAGCAATGGCAAGAATTAGCTGCGCTTTCAGCAAAAAATGGCTGGTTACCACTCTTTGACTTTGCTTATCAAGGTTTAGCAAATGGCTTAGACCAAGATGCTTACGGTTTACGTGCTTTTGCGGCAAATCATAAAGAATTATTAGTGGCGAGTTCATTCTCTAAAAACTTTGGTTTATACAATGAGCGCGTAGGTGCCTTTACCCTTGTGGCTGAAAATGCAGAAATTGCTTCAACAGCATTAACACAGGTGAAATCAATTATTCGTACACTCTACTCTAACCCTGCATCTCACGGTGGGGCGACCGTAGCAACAGTATTAAATGATGCACAACTTCGCCAAGAATGGGAAAATGAATTGACTGAAATGCGTGAACGTATCAAAAAAATGCGTCATTTATTCGTTCAGTTATTAAAAGAATACGGTGCAGAACAAGATTTCAGCTTTATCATGGAACAAAATGGTATGTTCTCTTTCAGTGGCTTATCACCTGAACAAGTTGATCGCTTAAAAGAAGAATTTGCGATTTACGCTGTTCGTTCTGGTCGTATCAATGTGGCTGGTATCACTGAAGACAATATTCGTTATTTGTGTGAAAGTATTGTGAAAGTGCTTTAATCAATAAAAACAAAAAGTGCGGTTAAATTTGACCGCACTTTTTTTCATCTCAACATAACAAAAGAAAAGGCAGATTTTACTCTGCCTTTTTATCAAATAATTACCATTGGTAACCGATGCTTCCGCCCCAGTTCACATCACTGCGGGAATTAATACTTGCACCAACTTTAATCGAAATTTTATTATTATCAGAGTTTCGACCATAACCAACCGCTAATGCATTTTCGTTGCGATAACCACCAACACCAACAGAAACTAAGCTTTTACCCGCTTCATTTGGACGTTGTAAGAAAGAAATCGCTGTCGCACCTGCAATACCTGCACGTAAACGACGATCAACGTGATCAATTTTGTTGTCTAAACGATTGATGTTGTTATTAATGTTTTTCACTGCATTATCAACATAACGTTTATTTACTGCATCAGTTGGGTCTTTAGGATCTGCCACATTCACAATTCGATTATTGTGAACATCCAAGCCACCATGTGCATGAACAGTACCACCAATGTTGATATCACCCGTTGTTGTGACATTGGTAAATGTTGGTGTATCAGATACTGCAACACTTAACACTTTGCCTTTTTTGTGGGTTAATTTAATATTTTTACCCGCATCAAGTGTCAATTTATCCATTTTTGTTGCAGTAGATTGAACCGTTTCTTCTGTTACTTCATTTACAACAGTACCTTCAGATGCACTTGCAGTCACGTTAAATCCACGACCACCTGCGTTTTTGATTTCATCTTTGGTTTTTTGTGAAAGATCTACTTTGTAATTGGTTACTGTGGTAACAGAAAGACCATCTTTTTTAGTCGTTTCTCCACCTACTGTTACAGTAATTGCATCAGAACCAGCTTCAACTGATGCTGAAGTGTCTTTTGCATTCACTGTAATTTTTGCAGCATTATCACCATCTTCAACAACGACTTTAGTATTTTCACCATTCACAAAATTTACTTTGCCATTGGTATTAATACGTGATGTGTCAGTATCATTGTTTTGAATATTAAAGCCTGCATTGTAATAGGCTTGATATAACTGACTACCATTTACTGCATCGGTTGATTCAGCAGTAATTCGACCCGCACCCACATTTTGGATCTGGCGAACAAGTTTTCCATCACCGACAGATACTGCGCCTTTTTGAGTTGAAGAAGTACCATTGTACTTAACTGTCACGCTGCTCTTATCACCAAAATAAGATAAAGCTTTTGCTGTCTGATTAAAATCATTGGCTGCACTGCTTGAATAAGAACCCAATGTCACAGAATTTTCATGCGTAGCTTTTGCTTGAGTACCAATCACAACAGCACTAACCGCAGAGGCATTACTCGCTTGACCAAGAGCAATAGCATTAACAGCAGAAGAATTACTATCTTTACCAACCGCAACTGCATTCATTGATGAAGCATTAGCATTAGAGCCAGATGCCAATGCATCCACACCTGAAGCTTTAGATGCATAACCGAAAGCCATTGAACCTCTACCACTAGCATCTGCAGTATTACCTAATGCTGAAGCTCCTAAAGCACTCGCTTTAGCCCCATTACCTACAGCTGTCGAAACAACCCCACTTGCATTAGCTCCGGTACCTAGAGCCGCAGCACTTTGAGCGCCAGCGTAAGAACGACGTCCCAATGCTGTAGATTCTCGTCCTTCTGTCACTGCTTCTGAGCCCACAGCAATAGAATTATCTGCTCTAGCCGATGCACCACGACCTAATGCAGTTGCACCCCATGCTGAAGCTGATGCACTATCACCAAAAGCAGAAGCACTTAGTGCGAGAGCTTTTGAGTTTCTACCAACAGCGGTTGCTAGAGCGCCTGTTGCATTTGCTGTTGCACCAAAGGCTGAAGCTGCTTCACCATCAGCATAAGATGCTGCCCCTACAGCAGTTTGGCTATTTCCACCCACTTTCTCATTAGAGGTTTTTGCCATTAAACCGATAGCAATTGCGTTTCCGCCTTTACCTGTTGATGCACGATCACCAATCGTCACGCCGTATTGAGAATTACCATTAGCTTTATCACCCAAAGTTACTGACCAACGTCCTGTATTTGTAGTATTACCACCAATTACTACGCTCTCAGTTGTTTCAGATTTAGCTTTATTACCTAAAACAACAGAATTTCCTGTTGTACCAGTTCCACCAAGAGCGCTCGCACCAATACCACCAACGATATTTCCCTGATCATTTGATACCACATTGGTTTCAGCCATTGCGGTTGTGCTTACACCCGCTAAAACTGCAGCTCCAATAATTACATTTAATGCTTTACGTTTGTCTATTTGAGATGATTTACCCACAGATTTGCTTAGTTCTGAAACAGCAATCCAGCATTGGTTTACTGTATTCCAGATAATTTTAAAAACATGATTCATAATTAATTTCCTATTGTATATGGTTATATTCAAGTACAAATAACCCTGAACAATACCGCACAAGTATAATACAATATTTATTACAATGAATACTAAATTTACATTATTTTACATATCATTCAATAAAACAGTATTTCTCATTGAAAAATAAAGAAATTTACAAATCATCACATAATATACCAAAATGCAGTTACACTTTTTTTACAGGAATAAAAAATGGCCATAAAAATGACCATGTTTTTTATATTGAATTACCACTTCTCTAACGCTTCTTTATCGCTCTCTCTTGCTTCAATCCAGCGTTCCCCTTGATTGGTTTGTTCTTTTTTCCAGAACGGGGCTTTGGATTTTAAGAAGTCCATAATAAATTCATTAGCGTGGTAGGCGTCACCTCGGTGAGCAGAACTGATGCCGACTAAAACTATTTCATCGCCAGTATGCAAAAGCCCTACTCGATGTATCACAGATACTCGTTGAATATCCCAACGCGCTTTCGCCTGTTCTACAATTTCACGTAAGGCTTTCTCTGTCATGGCGGGATAATGTTCTAAGTATAAGCTGGATACCTCATCGCCTAAATTAAGATCGCGAACTTTACCCACGAAAATAACCGTTGCACCAACCGAATGTTGTTCAGAAAGCCATTGGTAAACGGCATTTTGATCGAAAGGCTGTTCTTGTACTGAAATTTGAATATCCGTCATTTAGCCCCCTGTTACCGGTGGGAAAAATGCAATTTCATCCCCATTTTTGACCGCACTTTCTAATGGCATCAAGGTTTGATTGATAGCGACTAAAAGCTTCCCTTTTTCTAACGCTAACGCCCATCTATCACCTTTTTGAGCGAGATGTTCACACACCGCTTCTGCTGTCGCAAAATCGCCTTCAAGCTGAATAGAATCTTCCCCAATTAACTCTCGAGTTTGAGCAAAAAATAAAACATTTAACATCTTATTTTTCCTCCGCAATAAAATGACCGGATTTTCCACCGCTCTTTTCTAACAGGCGAACGTGCTCAATTACCATGTCTTTTTGTACGGCTTTACACATATCGTAAATGGTTAAGGCTGCTACGCTTGCTGCCGTTAATGCTTCCATTTCTACGCCAGTTTTTCCGGTTAATTTACAAAGAGATTGAATACGAACTTGGTTTGTTTCAAGTAACGGTTCTAAATTCACTTCTACTTTAGAAAGTAACAATGGATGGCAAAGTGGGATAAGTTCCCAAGTACGTTTTGCCGCTTGAATACCTGCAATACGTGCTGTAGCAAATACATCGCCTTTGTGATGTTTGCCTTCCACGATCATGGAAAGGGTTTCTTTTGACATGGTCACAATGGCTTCAGCACGAGCTTCACGAACGGTCTCTGCTTTTGCAGAAACATCCACCATATTGGCTTCGCCTTGAGAATTGATATGCGTAAATGTAGTCATAATAAAATAAAGTGCGGTTAAAATATTGAATGTTTTACATGTGTGATGAAAGCAAAATAAGTGAATAATAAAAGTCACCTATTTTCTTTTAGCCACCGATAGAAGCTAAATGATTTCTTACGCCACTATCACCGATATGCAAATAATGATGTTCACGTTTGCCTTGCAATGCAGAAAAAATACGTGCTTGCAAAATATCTTGCTGTTCATGGGATTGCAATAAATCACGTAATTCAATGCCTTCTTCACCGAATAAACAGAGATGAAGTTTGCCCTTCGCTGATACTCTAAGACGATTACAGCTTGCGCAGAAATTCTTCTCATAAGGCATAATTAAGCCAATTTCACCTGCATAATCAGGATGCGTGAATACTTTAGCAGGCCCATCAGTATGGGATTTGTGTTGTAATTGCCAACCGTTTTGCAGCAATTTATCCGCTAATACTTGTCCTGAAAGATGGAATTTATCAAAGAAACTATCCATTTCGCCCGTTTGCATGAGTTCGATAAAACGCATTTGAATTGGGCGATCTTTCACCCAAACAAGGAATTGCTCAAACTCTTTGTCATTCAAATTTTTCATCAAAACTGAATTGACTTTAACTTTGTTGTAGCCCACTTCGAATGCACGATCGATACCACGCATCACGTCATCAAATTTATTGATACCCGTAATTTGATGGAACATTTTGGGATCTAAGCTATCAACACTGACGTTAATGGACGTAATTCCTGCGTTCTTCCAATCAGCCACATCTTTTGCCATGCGATAGCCATTTGTCGTGACGGCTAATTGACGGATTCCATCAATATTAGCAATGCTTTCAGCAATAGAAATAAAATCTTTGCGTAAAGTCGGTTCGCCACCCGTTAAACGGATTTTTTCTGTACCCATTTCAGCAAACGCTTGAGCGAGATGGGTAATTTCTTTTAAAGTTAAGAAACTTGGCTTGTTAGCTTCAGGTTGATAACCATCAGGCAAACAATAGGTACAACGAAAGTTACACTGTTCGGTAATCGACAGTCGTAGATAGTAATATTGGCGTTGGAAAGGATCGACTAAGCGAGACTCTCCTACGTTCTTGATAGGAATGGATTGCATTTTACACCTTTCTAAATATGGAGAGGATAAACCGTTTCCAGCGTATCCCTGAATAACGTACCGCGTTATTGGCTTGCCACCGTATTTCTTATGAAACTTAGGCTAAACAAGCTCGGAGTTATGCGTTAAAAATAAATTGTATTGGTATTGTAATAAAAGCAAGCGGTTAATAGCAATAATTTGGTAGAATAACCCGACTATATTAATAAAAATAACAGCATCAACTTATATAAAAAAATATATAACATTATTTTTTATAATTATTTATAGGTAAAAAAGGAAGAAAAATGTCTGATTTATCTCGTCACAGCCGTCATGAACATTTAGACGAAATCAAACATATTGTTGCCATTGGTGGTGGCCATGGATTAGGGCGTGTATTATCGGCGCTTAGTTTTATGAAAGAGCGTTTAACCGGTATTGTCACCACCACAGATAACGGCGGTTCAACGGGTCGTATTCGCCAAGAACGAGGTGGTATCGCATGGGGCGATCTACGTAATTGCTTAAACCAAATCATCATTGAGCCAAGTACAGCATCTGCATTATTTGAATACCGCTTTACTGGTGAAGGTGAACTTTCTGGGCATAATTTAGGCAATTTAATGCTCAAAGCCTTAGAAGATATGCATATTCGCCCTATTGAAGCCATTAACTTAATTCGTGAATTACTCAAAGTAAAATCTCACATTATTCCCATGTCAGAAGAACCTGTTCATCTTGCCGCGAGTTTAGGTTCCGGCTCCAGTATTGTGGGGGAAGTGAGCATTGATAATTTAACAGAATTACCCCAATCACTTTTCTTAGTGCCCATGGTTAAAGCCGCACAAGAAGCCATCCAAGCATTGGAGCAAGCGGAAGTCATTTTACTTGGTCCAGGAAGTTTTATGACGAGTATTATGCCTCCGCTATTGCTACCTGAATTAGCGACTGCCCTGCGTAATAGCAAAGCGAAAGTGATTTTTATTGATAATTTAGGGGTAGAAATTGGCGCTGCCTCTCAGCTTTCACTGGCTGATCGTATTCAGAAAATTAATGAAATTACCGGCGAATCCATTATTGATGGTGCTATAACCCCTTATCGTGAACAAAGTGCGGTCGGTTTGTCTGCGATTTCTTCCATTAAAATCTTAGCTAAACGCTTGAATGCGGATGATATTAGCTATCGTCATGACAGAACATTACTTGCCAAAGCTATCGATGAATTAGTGGGTGAATTAGATTACGAATAAAAAAACCGCACGTTAAAGTGCGGTCATTTTTTGCTTATTTTTTCCCGAAAACTCTCACATTCGTGAAACCATTTTCTTTTAAATAAAGTGCTTGCAGTTTACTCATCACGCCTCGCTCACAATAAAGCACATAGTTTTTACTTTGATCTAATGAGCCGAATTGTGAAGATAATTTATAAAACGGCAACTGCATTACTTGATGCTCGTCTAATTCAAATGGGTTTTCATCTGTCTCTTCAGGGCTACGAATATCTAAAATAATATCGTTTTCACCAAGCACTGAAATGGTATCTACTTCTACCACTTCTTTCTCTGTTTCTTCTGCAATTTGGCGAATATCTAAATATTGTGCATTTTCAACCGCACTTTCCAACACGCCAAAATCAAAGTGATTTTCTTCTTCAAGAATTTTTTCACGTACCGCTTTAATCGTTGGATTTTTAGAAATCACTCCACAGAATTCAGGCATGGATTTGGCAATATCATCCGTACCGATCTCTTTCGCCATCGCGATAATTTGTTCTTTATCATGGGTAATAAGTGGACGTAAGACTAATGCATCTGCAGCTTCATCAATTAAACGTAAATTGGTTAAAGTTTGGCTGGAAACTTGTCCGAGAGCTTCGCCGGTAACAATGGCTTGAATATCAAAACGTTGTGCAACTTTACTTGCAGCTCGCACCATCATTCGTTTTAACACGACGCCCATTTGGCCGTTATCGACTTTCTCTAAAATCTCACCTACTACGCCTTCAAAAGGAATGGCAATAAAACGGACTTTATGTGATGAACTATAACGATTCCAAATATGGTAAGCCATTTGTTTCACGCCAATTTCATGGGCTGCCCCACCTAAATTGAAGAAACAATAATGCACACGTGAACCACGGCGAATAAGCATATAACTAGATACGCCAGAATCAAAACCACCTGAAATCAATGAAAGCACATCTTCTTGTGTCCCAATTGGATAACCACCAAGACCAACATGACGAGCTCTCACCAGCATCATTTTGTCATCTTCAATATCAATACGCACCGTCACATCAGGATTTTTTAAGCGTACTTTTGCGCTTTCAATATGCTGATTTAAACCACCACCGATATAACGTTCAGCTTCAATGGAACTAAAATCATGTTTCCCTTTACGTTTTACACGTACACAAAAGGTTTTGTTTTCAAGTTGAGTAGCCACATCTGCTAAGGTCAACTCAAAGATATGATGTAAATCGGTAAACGGTTTTTCTTCCACCTCTAAAAAATGATGAATCCCCGGAATGCGTTGTAAAAGCGCAATTAATTCTTCACGGTTTGCTTCATTTTTTGACCGCACTTCGATGTAATCCCAATGACGAACAACCGCTGTTTCTTCATCATATTTCTGTAAAATATTGCGGATATTTGAGGTCAAAATTTTCGCGAAACGCTTACGCACGGTTTCGCTTTTAATCATAATTTCAGGAAAAAGTTTAACGATAAATTTCATAATAATCTGTGAATAATAAAAAATGGCCGTATTGTACGCTAAATTCCAGATCCCACAAAGTTCAAATTCTCACGAAAAACTGACCGCACTTTGAAATAAGTTTTTAACATCCCTATAAAAATCAAGTACAATACGGAGCAATTTATTCATCTGAAAAGGATAATTTAATGGCGCGTAAACCAGCAAATGCTGAACCTGATTTTGAAACAACACTTGCACAATTAGAAACAATTGTGACAAAACTTGAAAGCGGTGAATTACCATTGGAAGATGCGCTGAAAGAATTTGAGAACGGCATTAAATTGGCTCAACTTGGTCAAGAGCGCTTGCAACAAGCAGAACAACGTATTCAAATTTTGTTACAAAAAAGCGAAACCGCCCCATTAAGTGATTATCAAGGGGACGAGTAATCCATGAGTTATCAATTCGGCACTGAACTCAAACAAGTTCAAGATCGCATTAATCAGTTTTTAACCAATCAATTTGAAGAAATTGACTCTTATAATGCCCCTTTGCGTGATGCCATGAAATATGGCTTATTGCTAGGCGGTAAACGCGTTCGTCCTTTTCTTGTCTATGCAACGGGAAAAATGCTGGGTGCAGAAATGCCCGCTTTAGATTATGCCGCAGCAGCTATTGAATCTATTCACGCTTATTCTTTAATCCATGATGATTTACCAGCTATGGACAACGATGAACTTCGTCGTGGTCAATCAACTTGTCATATTGCTTTTGATGAAGCCACGGCCATTTTAGCTGGCGATGCATTACAAGCTTTTGCCTTTGAAATTCTTACACTAGCCCCTTCTCTTTCTGCAGAACAAAAATTGCAATTGGTGAAAGTCTTAGCCCAAGCATCTGGCGTACAAGGCATGTGTTTAGGGCAAAGCTTAGATTTAATTTCTGAGCATAAACAAGTTAATTTAACCGAATTAGAGCTTATTCATCGCAACAAAACTGGTGCATTGCTAACGGCCGCATTAAAAATGGGTTTTATCTGCTCGCCTCACTTTGAAAACAAAGAATTAGAGCAACAACTAGAACGTTATTCACAAGCTATTGGTTTAGCTTTCCAAGTGCAAGATGACATTTTAGATATTGAAGGCGACAGTGCGGAAATCGGTAAACCGGTGGGATCTGATTTAGATTTAGATAAAAGCACTTATCCAAAGCTGTTAGGATTAGAGGGCGCGAAACAAAAAGCACAAGAACTCTATCAAACTGCTTTACATGAATTAGACAATTTACCTTTTGATACCACTGCATTGCGTGCATTAGCTGAATTTATTGTCAATCGTAAAAGTTAATGGTGACAGCGCTGACTTTGATTTTTCAAAGTGCGGTCACTTTTTTCACATTTTAGGACTAACGAATATATGAACAACTATCCTCTTTTATCCTTAATTAATTCGCCGGAAGATTTGCGTCTTTTAAATAAAGATCAGCTTCCGCAACTTTGTCAGGAATTACGGAGTTATCTGTTGGAATCCGTTAGTCAAACCAGTGGTCATTTAGCATCTGGTCTTGGTACCGTTGAATTAACGGTTGCACTACACTACATTTTTAAAACTCCTTTTGATCAATTAATTTGGGATGTGGGCCATCAAGCTTATCCACACAAAATTTTGACTGGGCGTCGAGATCAAATGTCCACCATTCGCCAAAAAGGCGGTATTCATCCCTTCCCTTGGCGTGAAGAAAGTGAATTCGATGTATTAAGTGTTGGTCACTCTTCTACTTCAATCAGTGCAGGACTAGGTATTGCTGTTGCAGCAGAACGTGAAAATGCGGGTCGTAAAACCGTTTGTGTGATTGGTGACGGTGCTATCACTGCGGGGATGGCATTTGAAGCCTTAAACCATGCAGGTTCTTTGCATACTGATATGTTGGTCATTTTAAATGACAATGAAATGTCTATTTCTGAAAATGTGGGAGCATTAAATAATCACCTTGCCCGTATTTTCTCTGGTTCATTGTATTCAACTGTTCGTGACGGCAGTAAAAAAATCTTAGATAAAGTACCGACTGTTAAAAACTTTATGAAGAAAACCGAAGAACACATGAAAGGTGTGATGTTCTCGCCAGAAAGTACACTCTTTGAAGAACTCGGTTTTAACTATATTGGACCTATTGATGGGCATAATATTGACGAATTAATTGCTACTTTAAGCAATATGCGCGATCTCAAAGGACCACAATTCTTACACATAAAAACCAAAAAAGGGAAAGGTTACGAGCCTGCAGAAAAAGACCCAATTGGTTTTCATGGCGTACCAAAATTTGATCCAACAAGCGGTCAACTCCCGAAATCAAATGCCAAACCAACCTACTCAAAAATCTTTGGTGATTGGTTATGTGAAATGGCAGAACAAGACGATAAATTAGTGGGCATCACACCTGCAATGCGTGAAGGTTCTGGCATGGTTGAATTTTCAGAACGATTCCCACAACAATATTTTGATGTAGCCATCGCTGAGCAACATGCTGTTACCTTTGCAGCCGGTCTTGCAATTGGCGGTTATAAACCTGTTGTGGCAATTTATTCTACCTTCTTACAACGTGCTTACGATCAACTTATTCATGATGTCGCCATTCAAAACTTACCTGTTCTCTTTGCAATCGATCGTGCAGGTATCGTAGGTGCCGATGGTCAAACTCACCAAGGTGCGTTTGATTTAAGTTTTATGCGCTGCATTCCGAATATAATCATTATGACACCAAGTGATGAAAATGAATGCCGCCAAATGCTTTATACCGGTTATAAATGTGGTAAACCGGCTGCGGTACGTTATCCGCGTGGAAATGCAATCGGCGTAGAATTAACCCCACTTGCTGAATTAGAAATTGGTCGTTCAAAAATGGTTCGTCAAGGTGAAAAAATCACGATTCTGAATTTTGGTACTCTCTTACCTGCTGCTTTATCTGTGGCAGAAAAACTCAATGCGACTGTTGTCGATATGCGCTTTGTGAAACCAATTGATGAAGCTCGTATTCTAGAAGTGGCAAATACCCATGATGTCATTGTGACATTAGAAGAAAATGCAATTCAAGGTGGTGCAGGTTCTGCTGTTTCAGAAGTGCTAAATTCTCATGGAAAAACAACCGCACTTTTACAACTAGGTTTACCTGATATCTTTATTCCGCAAGGCACACAACAAGAAGCGCTTGCTGAAATTAAATTAGATGAAAAAGGGATTGAAGAGCAAATTATTGCCTTTATAAAGGGCTAAATTCGTTCATTTTGGTTTAATTTTGATATTTTTTAAATATTTTTTCAAAAATATCGAACTATTTCAAAAACACACAGTCTGATACATTGCTAGTGCACTGCGTATTGCAGTTATCTTTTTGAAGTTTCTTATAAATTAAGACCTCCCCGCTATTCAAGTTTTGAGTAGCGGTTTTTTCTTTTTTGGAGGTAATAAAAAAGGACGCTTTTCAGCGTCCTAATTTTTGAATCTAAACTTTAAAAAATTAAAGTGCAGATTTTGCTTTTTCAACTAATGCAGCGAACGCTACTTTGTCGAATACAGCGATATCAGCAAGGATCTTACGGTCGATTTCAACTGACGCTTTTTTCAAGCCGTTGATGAATTTGCTGTAAGATAAACCATTTTGACGAGCCGCAGCGTTGATACGTGCAATCCATAATTGACGGAATTGACGTTTACGTTGACGACGGTCACGATATGCGTATTGACCAGCTTTGATCACCGCTTGGAAAGCAACGCGATACACGCGTGAACGTGCACCATAATAACCTTTAGCAGCCTTAAGAACTTTCTTATGGCGTGCTCTTGCAATAACACCACGTTTTACACGAGCCATTATCTAATCTCCTATGTAATATTTTTAACTAATTTAACTAATCGTACGTTTTGCTTAAATAACGGCTTATGCGTATGGTAAGCAAGCTACTACTAAAACTTGGTCTGCTTTCGCAACCATTGATTTATGACGTAAATGACGTTTACGTTTAGTTGTCTTTTTAGTCAAAATATGACGTAAGTGAGATTGTTTACGTTTGAAACCGCCAGAAGCTGTTTTTTTGAAACGCTTAGCAGCACCACGTACTGTTTTAATTTTAGGCATTGTTAAAATAACTCCGCATTTTAAGTTAAACACATAATTAGGCGAATCCGAAGATTACTTGTAGGCACTAATTATTCCAATATGGCAAATTGAATTGCCCTTCTCCAAAAGCAATTAGGCTGCGTAGTTTGCCCAATATGCAGTTGTATTCTCACCGAAGTGAAAATTCGATTATCTAGATCAAATCTAAATAAAAAATTATTTTTTCTTAGGTGCTAACACCATTACCGCTTGGCGACCTTCTAATTTACCCGGTGCAGATTCCACTACTGAAATGTCAGCCAAATCATTTTTAACACGTTCTAATACGTCTAAACCGATATCTTGGTGAGCCATTTCACGACCACGGAAACGTACAGTAATTTTCGCTTTATCGCCATCTTCTAAGAAACGGATTAAGCTACGTAATTTAACTTGGTAGTCACCTTCATCAGTACCTGGACGGAATTTAATTTCCTTCACTTGTACAACTTTTTGTTTTTTCTTCTGTTCTTTTGCGGTTTTGCTCTTTTCATAGAGGAACTTGCCGTAGTTCATAATACGACAAACCGGTGGTTCGGCATTCGGACTGATCTCAACTAAATCAAGCGCTGCTTGTTCTGCCATATCTAAGGCCTGTTGAATTGATACAATCCCCGCTTGTTCACCATCTTGGTCAATCAAACGAACTTCTTTTACTCGAATTTCATCGTTAATGCGATTCGGGCGGTTAGCTGCCGGAGCTTTTTTTACGGTTTTGATAATGTTATTCCTTCTATTTATTTAAGATAAAACCCACTGCATTTAAAACAGAAGATTTCTTCAATCATTTGCTATAAAAACAAACAAAAAACGGGCAAAATTTTATAGTATTTGCCACGTTTATGCAACAAGGATTTCTATTCCTTTAAATATCAGCGGGTAAAGCAGTTATTTCAGCTGAAATACTCTCTCCAAATTGAAGCAGTTTTTCTAATCTTGCGGTTTCAATACATACCATTGTTCTATACCCTTTTGGTTGCATCGCACTTGGTGTTTTCTCCCAAGGATTCCATAGCACAATTGAATCTGCATGATGATGGGTAATTTGAATACGTCGATTAAATGCTTTATCCACCAAGAATGTTTTATTTTCTTCTAATGAATAAATACAATCCACACCTTGTTCTATTTTGCGTGTTGAAGGAACATCAGTATGTTTACCTTGTAATGAGTCATAACAACGACTTGGTAAATTTTGGACTTCAATTTGTGAAATATCACCAATATTAAAATAACTGTGTAATGCCGCTTGAGCTGGTTCTTGCCCTAAATGCGTTAAAGTCATTGTGCATTTATCGGTAAATTCCATTTTCATTTTGGCTTCAATCACACCATATTCAGAAAAGAGCGAAAATTCTAACCGCACTTTATTCGCTTGCAGATCATAATCACTTAATTGCCATAAACGTAAACGCGCTGTACCGTGTGAAGGTTGTTTAACGCCTCCAAACCAAGGGTAACAAATCGGTACACCGCCGCGAATTGCAACACCTTGTGTGAAAGGTTCAATCTCACTTAACCAAAAGATATCCTGCTCTGCCCCTTTAGGTTGCCAATTTAATAGCTGCGCCCCTTGTAATGCAATTCGAGCCGTTCCTACTGGATGATTTAAGATTAAAACAGGAATTTCATTGATATGTTCTAACGTTAATTCTGGTGTTAATTGTTGAGTTTGAGCTGTCATATTCGTCTCCTTGTGATAAGGCTATTATATAGAAGAAAGAGAGACTTGAGTTTATTTTTATACCGTGAATATAAAAAAACCGCACATCAAAGTGCGGTCATTTTTAATTAAGATTTTAAAGAATTAATTACTCTTCACCCAACAATTTCAACTCACGTTGTCTTACTTGGGATTTTAAGATTTCAGCAAATTCTTCAATCGTGAAAGTACCTAAATCTGCACCTTTACGGGTACGTACAGCCACTTTGCCTTCTGCGATTTCTTTATCACCGCAAACAAGCATATAAGGCACGCGACGTAAGGTATGTTCGCGGATCTTGAAGCCAACTTTTTCATTACGTAAATCAGCTTTAACACGTAATCCCGCATCAGAAAGTTGTTTCACCACTTTTTGAACATAATCTGCTTGGCTATCGGTAATGTTCATCACAATCGCTTGAACTGGTGCTAACCATGCCGGGAAGAAACCCGCATATTCTTCAGTAATAATACCGATGAAACGTTCAATCGAACCTAAAATCGCACGGTGAATCATAACTGGTGTACGACGATCGTTATCTTCAGCCACATAAGATGCATTTAAACGACCAGGTAATGCAAAGTCTAATTGGATAGTACCGCATTGCCATTCACGATCTAAGCAGTCACGTAATGCAAACTCAATTTTCGGACCATAGAATGCACCTTCACCCTCTTGAATTTCATATTCAAGACCGTTATGTGCTAATGCTGCCGCAAGACCTGCTTCTGCACGATCCCACATATCATCTGCACCGATACGTTTTTCTGGGCGAGTAGATAGTTTCACCTGGATATTTTGGAAACCGAACGTGCTGTAAATGTCGTAAACCATTTTAATACAGCTGGTTACTTCACTTTCAATTTGATCTTCAGTACAGAAAATGTGTGCATCATCTTGAGTGAAACCACGTACACGCATTAAACCGTGTAAAGAACCTGATGGTTCGTTACGGTGACAAGAACCAAATTCTGCCATACGGATTGGCAAATCACGGTAAGATTTTAAACCTTGGTTAAAGATTTGAACGTGTCCTGGGCAGTTCATTGGTTTAATCGCATATTCACGGTTTTCTGATTGTGTAGTAAACATCAAATCGCCGTAGTTTTGCCAGTGACCTGTTTTTTCCCATAACACACGGTCCATCATGAACGGACCTTTCACTTCTTGATAATCGTATTCTTTTAATTTTGTACGAACGAAGGTTTCCAATTCACGGAAAATTGTCCAACCATCGTTATGCCAGAACACCATACCCGGTGCTTCTTCTTGCATATGATATAAATCTAACGCTTTACCGATTTTACGGTGGTCACGTTTTGCCGCTTCTTCTAAGCGAGTTAAGTATTCCGCTAATTGTTTTTTATCAGCCCACGCCGTACCATAGATACGTTGTAACATTTTATTTTTGCTATCACCACGCCAGTAAGCACCTGCAACTTTCATTAATTTAAAGTTGTGGCAGAAACGCATATTTGGCACATGTGGTCCACGACACATATCAATGTATTCTTCGTGATGATAAAGCGCAGGCGTTGCGGTGCGTTCGATGTTTTCATCTAAGATAGCCATTTTGTATGGCTCACCGCGTTTTTCAAAAGTATCTCTTGCTTCTTGCCAGCTTACCGGAGTTTTGATCACGTCATAATTGGTTTTCGCCAATTCAAGCATACGTTTTTCGATAGCATCAATGTCTTCTTGCGTTAAAGAACGGTCTAAATCCACATCATAATAGAAGCCATTTTCAATCGTTGGACCGATTGCCATTTTGACATCTGGGAATAATTGTTTGATTGCGTGACCGAGCAAGTGTGCGCAAGAGTGACGAATAATTTCTAAACCGTCTTCATCTTTTGCTGTAATAATTTCAAGGTTGGCATCTTCATTGATGATGTCACACGCATCACGACGTTCACCGTTTACACGGCCAGCAATGGTTGCTTTGGCAAGACCGGCTCCGATATCTTGAGCTACTTCTAACACAGAAACTGGACGATCAAATTCACGTTTAGAACCGTCCGGTAAAGTAATAATAGGCATAATTTTTCCTTATACAGTGGTCGCCCATACGAAAGGCAACATGCAAATAATGATTAAAAACAAACCGCACTTTCATTCACTCCCACTATCGAGCAAACCAAGTGCGGCGGAGAATTTTAGCACTTTCCACCACACTTGTTAATATCTCGCTGAATTCTTTCCAATGAGTAAATAATGATTTTCCTGATAGCTACTTTATCTATTCAAAATTTCCGATAAAATGACCGCACTTTTGATAAACAGCAATTAAAGGAAACTCTATGAACGTATTAGTATTGAAATCAAGCATCCTTGCAGATAACTCTCAAAGTAATAAATTAGCCGATTACACCATTGAAAAATTAAAAGACCACAACATTGTGGTACGTGATTTAGCGGCGCAACAACTTCCCCATTTTGATGCAACGGCGGCAACTGCGGTACGTGGCGAACCTAAAACTGCAGAAGAAAATGCACTTTTAGCCTTATCTGATGAGTTAGTGGCTGAATTAAAAGCCGCTGATATTATTGTAATTGGTGCACCTATGTATAACTTAGGCATTCCAACACAACTTAAATCTTATTTTGATTTTATTGCGCGTCCTCGTGTGACTTTCCAATACACCGCAAATGGCCCTGAAGGTTTACTTCAAGGTAAAAAAGCGATTGTATTAGCAAGCTTTGGGGGCATGTATGATGAAAACAACAATGTGACAAATTACTTAAAAGCCATTTTAGGTTTTGTTGGCATTACCGATGTTCAGTTTGCTTATGCAAAAGGTATCGGATTAGGTGCTGAAGCGATTGAAAAAGCACAACGTTCAGCAAGAAATAAAATTGATGAGATTGTTGCATCTCTCTAATTACTAAAATCCCCAGATAAGCCATTTTGAGATATGCCTCGAAATGGCTTTTTTCTAATCAACTTCCTCTATTTTTAATATCTTTGGTTAAAAATTAAAAAAATATTGTAAAATCACGCCAAATTTTTGATTATTTTCTTGACTTATGCATTATGTACTAGTTTAATAGTGCAGAAGTTCAAAATACAGGATTGATTATGAAAAATACCCCTTTTATTGCGGTGACCTCTCAACCGGTTCCCTATCATGCTGACACCACCGCAATTTTTAATACGCTTTGCAAACAGAACTCAAATTCTCTTCTCCTCGACTCTGCCGAAATTGGCAGTAAAAACAGCTTACAGAGCCTTATTCTAATTAATGCTGCCGTTAAAATTACTTGCCTAGGCAATCAAGTGACCTTTAGAGCACTAAATGCGAACGGAAAACAAGTGTTAAATGAAATTCATCCAGTATTAAGCCAACTCGGTACCGTAAGTGCAGTCAATTTTGAGAATGAATTTTCTGTACAATTTGCGCCACTCGATAATCAATTAGATGAAGACAGTAAATTACAAGCCGCAACCATTTTTGATGGACTTCGTGTAATTTCTAACCATTATCAACATAGCAGCACACCTGTCTTTTTAGGTGGTTTATTTGCTTATGATTTGGTGGCAAATTTTATTCCAATGCAAGGTGTTGAATTAAAAGATGATGGCATTAACTGCCCAGATTACAGTTTCTATCTCGCAGAAAACTTAATCACCATCGATCACCAAAGCCAACAAGCTACATTAAAAAGCTTCTGTTTTAGCCAAGAAGAGCAAGTGGAAGTCGCGAAAACCGCACTTTCTATTGCACAAAAATTAAGAAATATTGATGGCGTACTTTCCATTAAAGCAGCAAGTGATGAGGTCAACACCAACTTTGAAGATCCTGAATTTATCGGCATTGTCAAAGCATTAAAACATCATATTAATATTGGTGATGTGTTCCAAATTGTGCCATCTCGCCGTTTTTCATTAGCTTGCCCGAATACCCTTGCGAGCTATGCACAATTAAAACATAACAATCCAAGCCCTTATATGTTCTACATGAACGATGAGGATTTCATTTTATTCGGTGCATCACCAGAAAGTGCGTTGAAATATGCACCAGATAATCGTCAATTAGAAATTTACCCAATTGCAGGTTCTCGCCCACGTGGTTTTGATGCCCATGGCAATATTGACCCTGAATTGGATGCGCGTTTGGAATTAGAACTACGTCTTGATCATAAAGAGCAAGCTGAACATTTAATGTTAGTAGATTTAGCCCGTAATGACATTGCTCGTGTTTGCCAAAGCGGTACACGTAAAGTGGCAGAATTAATGCAAGTGGATCGCTATTCTCACATCATGCATTTGGTTTCTCGCGTAGTGGGTAAACTTCGTCCTGAACTTGATGCCTTACACGCTTATCAAGCTTGCATGAATATGGGGACGTTAACTGGTGCGCCTAAAATCAAAGCGATGCAGTTAATCTATCAATTTGAACAGCAAAAACGTCACAGCTACGGCGGTGCGGTCGGCTATCTCACCTCTGATGGTCATTTTGATACCTGTATCGTGATTCGTTCTGCTTTTGTACAAAATGGCATTGCCCATATTCAAGCAGGTTGTGGTGAAGTGTTGGATTCTGATCCTCAAATGGAAGCGGATGAAACTCGCCATAAAGCGGCTGCAGTGCTTAAAGCAATCAAACAAATCAATACCCAAGCAAAATAAGGACGATAAATTATGGCTAATATTCTCTTTTTAGATAATTTTGATTCATTCACTTATAACTTAGTGGATCAATTCCGTGTGCTTGGGCATAACGTAAAAATTTATCGTAATGACACCAATTTAGAGCAAGTGGTACAAGAGGCATTAAATACACCGGATACGATTCTTGCACTCTCTCCAGGACCAGGTACTCCGGCTGAAGCAGGTATCTTGCTCCCGCTCATTGAACGTTTAAAAAATAATGTGCCAATTATTGGTATTTGCTTAGGCCATCAAGCGCTTATTCAAGCCTTTGGTGGAGAGGTTGTACATGCAGGCGAAGTATTACATGGTAAAGTATCGCGCATTCAACACGATAACCAAGCCATGTTTAAAGATATTGCCAACCCAATGCCTGTGGCTCGTTATCACTCTTTGATGGGTAAAAATCTGCCTGACGAATTTATTGTCAATGCCGATTACAATGGTATCGTGATGGCAATTCGTCATAAAACCTTGCCAATTTGTGCTTTCCAATTCCACCCAGAAAGCATCCTTACTGTGCAAGGTTCCAAATTATTACAACAATCTGTGGAATGGTTATTAAACAGAGATTAAGGAAGAAAAATGATTACCGTATATGGATTAAAAGAAGTGCTTGCACCTCGTCGTCAAGATATTGCTGAAGTAATTTATAACTGTTTAAACCTTGGTTTAGACATTCCTCGTGGAAAGCATGCGATTCGTTTTTTATGTTTAGATAAAGAAGATTTTCTTTATCCTATCGATCGTAACGATGATTATACCGTTATTGAAATTAACCTGATGCAAGGTCGTATGGAAGGTACAAAAAAACGTTTAATCAAAATGCTCTTCAGCGAACTCGAATACAAAATTGGTATTAAATCTCACAACGTTGAAATTACGATTAAAGAACAACCGGCGCATTGTTGGGGTTTCCGTGGTATGACTGGCGATGAAGCGCGCGATTTAGATTACGATATTTACGTATAAAGGACGAGATTATGCAAACGGCTCAATTATTAGAACAACTTTACAACGGAAAAACACTTAATAAAGAAGAAAGTGCGGTCATTTTTAATGCCATTATGCAAGGCGAACTGAATAACGAACAAATTGCTGCCATGCTGATTGCATTAAAAGTACGTGGCGCCACTATCGATGAATTAAGTGGTGCGGTATCAGCATCCTTGAACAATGCCAAATCATTCCCTCGTCCTGATTACCCTTTTGCGGATATTGTAGGAACGGGTGGCGATGGTCAAAACACAATTAATATTTCTACTGCAAGTGCCATTGTTGCAGCCTCTATGGGTGCAAAAGTAACAAAACACGGTAACCGTAGCGTATCAAGCAAATCAGGTGCCAGTGATGTATTAACCGCACTCGGTGTAAATGTGAATGTCACACCAGAACAAGCTCGTCAAGCGCTTGATGATATTGGCGTATGTTTCTTATTTGCTCAACAATATCACAGTGGGTTTAAACATGTGGCCCCTGTTCGTGCGGCATTAAAAACACGTACGCTTTTTAATATTTTAGGTCCATTAATTAACCCTGCTCGCCCAACTTATCATTTGCTTGGCGTGTATGCCCCTGAATTAGTGAAAACCTATGCTGAAACCGCTGTCGCATTAGGTCATCAACATACTTTTGTGGTTCATGGTGCGGGTCTAGATGAAGTCGCCGTACATGGTGAAACGCAAGTGGCAGAAATTAAAAACGGCAATATTGACTACTTCACCTTAACGCCAGAAGATTTTGGTTTAAAAACACAATCTTTAGAAAGTTTACGTGGTGGCGAACCGCAAGAAAATGCCCAATATCTGACTGCTCTTTTACAAGGTAAGGGCAAAGCTGAACATGCTAATGCGGTAGCCGCAAATGTCGCATTATTGTTGAAATTATTTGATCATGATGACTTAAAACAAAATGTTCAAAATGTGTTGGCTCACCTTGCATCAGGCAAAGCGTTTGAGACACTACAACATTTGACAAAATATTAAGATAAAGGCTGATTTGATACGCCACAATAAAGCTCCAATAAATAAGAAGAAAAATTATGATCACGCAAGATTTCACCAAACCAATTGACTCTGCTACGGTGCTACAAAAAATCGTCTTAGACAAAGCGCAATGGGTTAAAGCAAAGGAAGCTGAATTTCCGCTTTCACAATTTAAAGAAAACATTCAAAAATCTGACAGCTCTTTTTATGATGCGTTGACTAAAGGCACCCATCAAAAGCCTGCTTATATTTTGGAATGTAAGAAAGCTTCCCCTTCTAAAGGATTAATTCGTGATGAATTTAATTTAGACGAAATCGCCAATGTGTATAAACATTATGCGTCGGCTGTTTCTGTGCTAACGGATGAGAAATACTTCCAAGGTAAATTTGATTATTTGCCGCAAGTACGTGACGTTGTCTCACAACCTGTATTGTGCAAAGATTTTATGATCAGCGAATATCAGGTGTATCTTGCGCGCTACTATCAAGCTGATGCTATTTTATTGATGCTTTCAGTGGTGAATGATGAAACCTATCGCATACTGGCTGATCTGGCACATTCTCTCGGCATGGGGGTATTAACAGAAACCAGCAATGAAGAAGAATTTGAGCGTGCCCTTGCATTAGGTGCAAAAATCATCGGTGTTAACAATCGTAATCTTCACGATCTCACCGTTGATTTAAACCGCGTGGTAGAACTCACACAAAAATATGCCGATCGCATTCCTAGTGATGCACGTATTATCAGCGAATCTGGTATTTATAATCACAGCCAAATTCGTGATTTGCAAAAAGTGGCACATGGCTTTTTAATCGGCAGCAGCCTAATGGGCAGCCCAGATTTAAATAATGCTGTGCGTGAAGTGATTTTTGGCGAAAATAAAGTATGCGGTTTAACTCGCACACAAGATGTCAAAGAGGTTTACGCAAACGGAGCATTATACGGCGGCTTAATTTTCGTCGAACATTCAAAACGTTGTGTGAGCCTACGTCAAGCTCAAGAATTAGTGACAGCATCACCACTTCGTTTTGTGAGCGTGTTCCAGAATCAAGAAATTGATTTTATTGTAAAAATCGCTAAACAATTGCAGCTTTATGCTGTTCAGCTACACGGTTCAGAAACGGCCGAATTTATTACCGCACTTCGTCACCAACTGCCTGAAGAAATACAAATTTGGAAAGCCATTTCGGTGAATACTGAAGCACAAAGTGCGGTTGATTTTACTGATGATTTAAATATCGCACGCTATATTTTCGATAGCCAATCCGCTAATCAACAAGGTGGCACAGGAAAAACCTTTAATTGGTCAGTCATTCCTGAAAACTTGAAACACAAAATTATTTTGGCTGGTGGCATTTCACCCGACAATATTGAACAAGCCATTAAGCAAGGTTGCTTAGGTGTTGATCTCAATTCTGGTGTAGAAGCTGCTGCTGGCGTAAAAGACAGCGAAAAAGTGCGATCAGTTTTTAATAAGATTTTATCAAATTAATCTGATTGCTAAGGGGAAGCATTATGCAAAGAACAGCGTTAGTAACCGGCGCAACTGCCGGATTTGGTGCGGCAATTTGTCGCACACTTATTGAAAATGGTTATCGTGTAATTAGCACAGGGCGCCGCGTAGCTCGTTTAGAACAATTACAACAAGAATTAGGTGAAAACTTCCACTTTCTTGCCTTTGATATTTCAGATCGCCAAGCAACAGAAGAGGCTTTCCATTCCCTTCCCGCTAATTGGCAATCCATTGATTTATTGGTGAATAATGCAGGTTTAGGATTAGGCTTAGAAAGTGCAGATAAAGCGAGTTTAGACGATTGGATGCAAATGATTGATACCAATATTAAAGGTCTCGTCACCATCACTCGTCTTGTGTTACCACAAATGGTTGAACGCAATTCAGGTCATATTATTAATTTAGGCTCAATTGCAGGTACTTATCCTTATCCAGGTGGCAATGTATACGGTGGCACTAAAGCTTTTATAAAACAATTTAGTTTAAATCTTCGAGCCGATCTTGCTGGTACACAAATTCGCGTGTCCAATGTTGAACCCGGTCTTTGTGGTGGAACTGAATTTTCTAATATCCGCTTTAAAGGTGATGATGCCCGAGCTAAAAAACTCTATGAAAATGTAGAATATGTCAGCCCACAAGATATTGCTAATATTGTGTTATGGCTCAATCAACAACCTGAACATGTCAATATTAATCGCATTGAAGTGATGCCTACTGCACAAACCTTTGCACCACTTAATGTCGCAAGAATTCAAAAATAACAAGGAAATATTATGTCAGCAACCCTTTTAAATCCTTATTTCGGTGAATTTGGCGGAATGTATGTACCGGAAATTCTCGTACCGGTACTACAACAGCTAGAAAAAGCCTTTGTTGAAGCAAAAGACGATCCTGAATTCCAACGTGAATTTCAAGATTTACTTAAAAATTATGCGGGCAGACCAACCGCACTTACCCTTTGCCGTAATTTAACCAAAGGCACAAAAGCAAAAATTTATTTAAAACGTGAAGATTTACTTCACGGTGGTGCCCATAAAACCAACCAAGTGTTAGGTCAAATTTTATTAGCAAAACGCATGGGTAAAACACGTATTATCGCAGAAACTGGTGCGGGCCAACATGGCGTGGCAACAGCCCTTGCTTGTGCAATGTTAGATATGCCTTGTCGTGTTTACATGGGGGCAAAAGACGTGGAACGCCAATCACCAAACGTCTTCCGTATGCGTTTGATGGGCGCAGAAGTGATTCCTGTACAAAAAGGTTCTTGCTCATTGAAAGATGCGTGCTGTGAAGCAATGCGTGATTGGTCAGCCAACTATGAAAACACCCATTATTTATTGGGTACAGCTGCAGGCCCTCATCCATTCCCAACCATTGTACGTGAATTCCAAAAAATGATTGGTGAAGAAACCAAACATCAAATCTTAGAAAAAGAAGGGCGTTTACCGGATGCTGTCATCGCGGCAGTCGGTGGTGGCTCGAATGCGATTGGTATGTTTACGGACTTTATTGATGAAAAAGGCGTACGCTTAATTGGTGTGGAACCTGCTGGTCATGGCATCGAAAGTGGTGAACATGGTGCGCCATTAGGTCATGCAAAAGTGGGCATTTATTTCGGTATGAAATCACCTTTAATGCAAACTGAAGATGGTCAAGTGGAAGAATCCTACTCTATTTCTGCGGGCTTAGACTTCCCTTCTGTAGGGCCTCAACATGCTTACTTGCAAAGTATTGGTCGTGCAGAATACCCAAGTATTACAGATGATGAAGCATTAAACGCTTTCCAAGAATTAGCAAAACATGAAGGAATTATTCCTGCACTGGAAAGTTCTCATGCATTAGCACATGCGCTAAAAATGATTCATCAAGAACCGAATAAAGAACAAATTTTAGTGGTGAATCTCTCTGGTCGTGGTGATAAAGATATTTTCACCGTTGATAAAGTTTTAAAAGAAAAAGGAATGCAATAATGAGCCGTTTTGAAACTAAATTTGCAGAACTTGCAGCGAAAAAAGAAGGGGCTTTTGTACCTTTCGTTACATTATGCGATCCAACATTTGATCGCTCTTTTGAGATTATTTGCACGTTAGTCGAAAATGGCGCAGATGCTTTGGAATTAGGCTTTCCATTTTCTGATCCATTATTAGACGGCCCTGTTATTCAAGCGGCTAATAACCGTGCGCTCAATGCGGGTCATAGCACTGAAGACAGCTTTAAATTACTCGCTAAAGTGCGGTCAAAATATCCTGAGATTCCGATTAGTTTACTTCTTTGTGCGAATTTAATTTTTGCGAAAGGCTTAGATAATTTCTATCAACGCTGTGCAGAAGTCGGCGTAGATGCGGTTTTAGTGGCAGATATTCCACTATTGGCAAAAGAAGACTATGTTCAAGCTGCTAAAAAGCATGGCATTCAACCTGTCTTTATTTGCCCACCAAATGCTGATGCAAAAACCGTACAAGGTGTTGCTGAAAACAGCGAAGGCTATACCTATTTAGTTTCTCGTGCAGGTGTGACAAGTGCAGAGAATCAAGCTCATGCTGCAAACTTAGATACACTTGTAGAACAACTTAAAGCCCATAAGGCGCCACCAATTCTACAAGGTTTTGGTATTGCTCAACCAGCTCAGGTAAAAGAAGCCCTTCAACTGGGAGCAGCTGGTGCAATTTCAGGTTCTGCAACTGTAAAAATTATTGAGCGAAATTTAGATAATCAAGCTCAATGCTTAACTGAACTCGCTGAGTTTATCCGCAATATGAAAGCTGCAACCAAATAATAAATAAAAAAGTGCGGTTAAAATTAACCGCACTTTTGTTTTTCTTTTATTAATCCACAATTCGTAAATGAGATGCTGATTTCTGTGGTTTCTTTTCAGCTTTAGGTTTATCTACCGCTTCTGCAAAGCTTAATGGCTGTTCTGATGTCGGCTCACGATTGAGTTCATCGTAAATTTCTTCTGGCTCAAACATCACGCCATCACCATTTTCACGTGCATAAATAGCTAAAGCGGCACCCATCGGAATATATAACTCACGAGCCACACCTTTGAAACGTGCATTAAACTGAATAAAATCATTCGTTAATTGCAAATTCCCGGTTGCTCCCGCAGAAAGATTTAAGACGATTTGCCCATCTTTCACGTATTCTACAGGTACATTGGTACCATAATAATTAGCATCCACCACTAAATATGGGGTGAAATCGTTATCCACTAGCCAATCATAATAGGCTCTTAGTAAATAAGGGCGCTTTGGAGAAGGTGTGTGGGTCATTATTTATCATCCATTAAATTTTTAGGTGCAGCCTCACCTACAGATTGTAAAAATGAATCACGGCTAAATACACGATCCATATAGCCTTTGATTGCTTTGCTTCCTGTACCGCTGAATTCCACGCCCATATTACGTAGTTTCCATAATAATGGTGCAACATAACAATCAACCAAACCAAACTCTTCACTCATAAAATAAGGGGTTTGTTGGAAGATAACCGATACTGCTAACAATTCTTCTTTTAGCTGTTTTAATGCTTCTTCACGTTCAACTTCCGTGCCTTTTTCAGCAATTTCTAATGTTGGGTACCAATCTTGTTCGATACGTAACATTAAAAGACGGCTTTTCGCACGAGAAACCGGATAAACTGGCATAAGTGGAGGATGTGGAAAACGCTCATCAAGATATTCCATAATGATGCGTGAGCTGAATAACACTAAATCACGATCCACCAAGGTTGGTAATGTGCCGTAAGGATTTAATTCCATTAAATCTTCTGATAATGCTTGCAGATCAACTTCTTCGTTTTCGTAAGCGACACCTTTTCAGCTAAGACAATTTTTACCTGATGGCAGTAAATGTCATTTTTATTTGAAAAAAGAGTCATTACTGAACGTTTACTTGATGCATTGGACATTTATTCCTCCGAAGATCCAAAATAATCTATATACTTCTACTAAAAGCGGGCGATTATTTTAACATAACCGAGATCTAAATTGCCAATAATTTCTCATTTTTGTTTTTAAATCAAATAATTACAAACAAAAATAAGAAATCAAAGAATGGTGATTTTTAATTAATTTGTTTTTTACAGACATAAAAAAAGCAGAGATTGCTCTCTGCTTTCTTGAAACGATAATAAAAAATTAACGTTTGGAGTATTGTGGACGACGACGTGCTTTGTGTAAACCAACTTTTTTACGTTCAACGCGACGTGCGTCACGAGTAACGAAGCCAGCTGCACGAAGAGCAGGACGTAAAGTCTCATCATATTCCATTAATGCACGAGTGATACCGTGACGGATTGCACCCGCTTGACCAGAAATACCACCACCTTTAACAGTGATGTATAGGTCTAATTTATCAGTTAATTCCACTAATTCTAACGGTTGACGTACGATCATACGAGCTGTTTCGCGACCGAAATATACGTCTAATTCACGTTGGTTGATAGTGATTTTACCACTGCCCGGTTTGATAAATACACGAGCTGAAGAGCTTTTGCGGCGACCAGTGCCGTAGTTTTGATTCTCTGCCATTTCCTAAACCTCGTGATTAAATGTCTAATACTTGTGGTTGTTGTGCTGCGTGTTGGTGTTCTGCACCTGCATACACTTTTAATTTACGGAACATTGCACGGCCTAATGGACCTTTTGGCAACATACCTTTAACCGCAATTTCAATCACCGCTTCAGGACGGCGAGCGATCATTTCTTTGAAAGTCGCTTGTTTGATACCACCTACATAGCCAGTGTGCCAGTAGTAAAGTTTATCTGTTTCTTTACGACCAGTTACTGCCACTTTGTCTGCGTTGATAACGATGATGTAATCACCAGTATCTACGTGTGGAGTGTACTCAGCCTTGTGTTTACCACGAAGACGGCGTGCTAATTCAGTAGCTAAACGACCTAAAGTTTTACCTGTCGCATCTACCACATACCAGTCACGTTTTACTGTTTCCGGTTTTGCTACAAAAGTTTTCATTAATTAATTACCAAAATATAAGTTTGATACCCAGTGTTCCATACTGATTGAAACACAACCATTAATCTTAATCTCCACCCCTTCGAGTGTGATCTCGATAAAATAATGCACGGTGGGAATCCGTGCATTTACAGGGTCGGCACATTATACCTATTTTTAGAAAAAATGCTAACTTTTTGTGCAAATAAATTGATTTTCTTTTAAAATACAACGCACAATAAACAATCATTAATTTCATTCATTATTTTGATGAAATCATTGAAATTGACGCATATTAGTTCTTATCTTATGATAAGTGCATTCTAATAAAAAACGTAAGAAGGCATGCTATGAGCTACGCAAACGAAATTAACACATTAAATCAACATCTTGCTGATACTAACAAAAAAATTAATGTCTCCTTTGAATTCTTTCCGCCTAAAAATGAAAAAATGGAAAGCATGCTTTGGGATTCCATCCATCGCTTAAAAGTATTAAATCCTAAATTTGTTTCCGTCACCTATGGTGCAAACTCTGGCGAACGTGATCGTACACATAGCATCGTGAAAACCATTAAAGCAGAAACAGGCATAGAAGCCGCACCACATTTAACAGGTATTGATGCAACACCTGAAGAATTAAAAGAAATTGCAAAAGATTATTGGGATAGCGGTATTCGTCGCATTGTGGCATTACGCGGTGATGAGCCAAAAGGCTATGCCAAAAAACCTTTCTATGCGGCTGATTTAGTTGAACTACTCCGCTCCGTAGCTGATTTTGATATCTCAGTTGCAGCATATCCTGAGGTTCACCCTGAAGCAAAATCAGCACAAGCAGATTTAATCAATTTGAAACGTAAAATTGATGCAGGCGCTAATCATGTCATTACTCAATTCTTCTTTGATATTGATAGTTATCTTCGCTTCCGTGACCGCTGTGCATCCATTGGTATTGAGGCTGAAATTGTTCCGGGTATTCTACCTGTAACTAACTTCAAACAACTTCAAAAAATGGCATCATTTACGAATGTAAAAATTCCAGCATGGTTGGCTAAAGCATATGAAGGATTAGATGATGATCCTACTACTCGCAATCTCGTCGCGGCGAGTGTGGCAATGGATATGGTAAAAATCCTTTCTCGTGAAGGTGTGAATGACTTCCACTTCTACACGTTAAATCGTAGCGAACTCACGTATGCGATTTGTCATACATTAGGCATTCGCCCTACAGCAAATCCATAAAAGAAAAGTGCGGTTAAAATTAACCGCACTTTTTTATTTCCACTATACTCGTCTAACTTGCCAAAAAGCTTTTTTCCAATAAGGGCTATTCATCGAAGAATAAATCACACCACCTTTGGTTGAAGCGTGTAAAAATTTATCTTCTTTCACATAAATCCCAACATGATAACCATTTGGTCCGCGTCCCGTTTTAAAGAAAATTAAATCGCCTGTTTGGATATCTTCTTTACGAACAAGTTTTCCGTAACCCGCTTGATCTTTCGTAGTTCGAGGAAGATTGATATTAAAACGATCAATAAAGGTCTTTTGCACAAAACCAGAACAATCAATACCGCCACGAGATTGTCCACCTAAGACATAAGGTGTACCCGCCCATTCATATTGTTGTTCACTTAACATGGCAATGGCTATAATCGGATCACCAATCTGACCTTTATAGTTCATCGCATACTCTTCACGAATACCACTTGAACAAGCAAAAAGCAAAAAACTTCCTGCGACTAAAAAAGCACATTTAATCTTATTCATGTTCAATCCTGACAAAAGTGCGGTCAAAAACGACCGCACTTTTCTTACTATTGTTTTGGCTTGGTGTTTTCCACACGAGCACGTAATTTTTGCCCTGGCTTGAATGCCACTACACGGCGAGCAGAAACAGGAATGCTTTCACCTGTTTTTGGATTACGCCCCGGACGGGAAGCTTTATTACGAAGTTCAAAATTACCAAAACCTGATAATTTTACTTCACCACCAGATTCTAACGATAAACGAATTTCCTCAAAAAAGTCTTCCACTAATGCTTTAGCTTCAGCTTTTTGTAATTGATACTTATCTAATAAGTATTCAGTAATATCAATTTTTGTAATCGTTGCCATGTTAGTCTCCTGTTTAGTCTCTAAGCTCCGCATTAAAGCGTTGTTTAACTTCGTTTAATACAGCAGAGATTACCGCATTAATCTCATCATCTTCAAGCGTTTTTTCATTATCTTGAATAGTTAAACTGATTGCTAAGCTCTTATGTCCGCTAGCAACGCCAATGCCTTGATATACATCGAATAAATTGACTTGTGTTAATTTTTCTCCGCCAGCTTGCTTACATGCTTCGATAATATCGCCTGCTGACACATTATCAGCAACGACTAAAGCTAAGTCACGACGGTTTGCTGGGAATTTTGAAATCTCTTTAGCTTGAACCACACGACGATTTGCAATGGCATCCCATAAAATTTCAAAAACAACTGCTTTGCCATTTAATCCTAGTTTTTGAGCGATAAGTGGATGAATAGTTCCAATAAAACCAATTTCTTTTCCATCTAATTCAATTGAAGCAGATTGTCCTGGGTGCAATGCACTGTGTGCTTTTGCCACAAACTTAACACGACTCCCCACTTCAGTGAGAGAAAGAATGCTTTCTAAATCACCTTTAAGATCAAAGAAATCAACATTTTCGGCCTTACCTGTCCAAGATTCAGATTTAGCGGTACCTGTAATTACACCAGCAAGAACAAACTCTTGGCGAATGCCAAATTCTGCATTAGCATCAGGAATAAAACGTAATCCCGTTTCAAATAAACGTACGCGGTTTTGCTGGCGATTTTGGTTGTATAACACCGCACCGAGTAATCCACTTAACAATGAAACGCGCATCGCTGACATTTCAACTGAAATTGGGTTTGGCAATACAAGTGCATCAATTTCTGGATGAAGTAAAGTCTGTACTTTTGGATCAACGAAGCTATAAGTAATTGCTTCTTGATAATCTGCATCAACAAGAGCAGTTTTAATTCGGCTTAAATCTAAATCAGACTCTTTATGTTCACGCATACGAAGATGTGCTAATGGTGCATTATTTGGAATGCTGTTATAGCCATAAATACGTGCTACTTCTTCAATGAGATCTTCTTCGATTTCAATATCAAAACGCCAGCTTGCTGAGGTCACGGTCCAAACATCATTAGCATATTTCACAGCAAAACCTAAACGCTCAAAAATCTCGGTCACGGTTTCAGTTTCGATATGATGACCTAATAAGCTATCTAATTTTTCACGACGTAAAGTGACCTCATTGACTTTTGGTAAATATTGCTCACTCACAACTTCACAAATTTCGCCTGCTTCACCGCCACAAATTTCGAGTAACAGTGCTGTTGCTCTTTCCATTGCGTGACGTTGTAGCGTAAAATCAACACCGCGTTCAAAACGATGTGAAGAATCAGTGTGTAAACCGTATTGTCTTGCACGTCCCGCAATCGCTAGTGGTGCAAAGAATGCTGCTTCTAAAATTACATCTTTTGTTGTTTCAGCATCAACACCGCTAGCTTGACCACCAAAGATACCTGCCATTGCTAATGGACCAGTTTGGTCTGCAATCACTAAAGTATTCGGTTGTAATTTTGCGGTTGTACCATCTAATAAAACAAGTTCTTCGCCGTTATTGGCTAAACGTACTTGAACAGGTTGAGATACTTTTGATGCATCAAAAGCATGCATTGGTTGACCTAATTCAAGTAAAACATAGTTGGTAATATCTACAATAGGATCGATAGAACGAATACCACAACGACGTAATTTTTCTTGTAACCAAATTGGTGATTGCGCTTTAACATTGACATTTTTCACCACGCGCAATAAATAACGAGGGCATGCTTCTGGCGCGTTTAATTCAATTTGAACTTTATCTGAAATCGTTGCCGGTACGGCATCAAAGTGCGGTTGATTAACAACTTGTTTATTAACCACGCCAACTTCACGTGCAACACCTGCAATGCTTAAACAATCTGCACGGTTTGGCGTTAAACTAATTTCAATGGCTTTATCATCTAAATCTAAATATTCACGTAGATTTGTGCCTACTGGTGCATCTAACGGTAATTCAATAATACCATCTGCATCCACATCAATGCCTAACTCAGAAAATGAACAAAGCATCCCTTCTGAAGGTTGGCCACGTAATTTAGTCTTCTTAATTTTAAAATCAACAGGCAATACAGCGCCTTCAGTTGCACATGCTACTTTTAAACCTTGACGGCAATTTGGTGCACCACAAACGATATCTAATAAGCGCTCGCCACCAACATTTACTTTAGTGACACGTAATTTATCTGCATCTGGGTGTTGCGCACATTCAACAACTTCACCCACAACAACACCTGTAAAGTCGCCAGCTACTTTTTCAACACCATCAACTTCTAAACCAAGCATCGTGATTTGATCACATAACTGCTCTGTTGAAATTGATGGATTAACCCATTCTCTCACCCAATTCTCGCTAAATTTCATTATCTCTGTATCCTTTATTGATGAACGTGTTACGTTCTGAATTAATCATTATCGTCAATTTAACCCAACGGTTAATTACTTAAATTGTTTTAAAAAACGTAAGTCGTTTTCAAAGAATGAACGTAAATCTGTGACGTTGTAGCGTAACATGGTTAAACGCTCAACCCCCATGCCTACTGCGAAGCCAGAATATTCATTTGGATCAATACCTACGTTACGTAACACATTAGGATGCACCATACCACAACCTAATACTTCTAACCATTTTCCGTTTTTACCCATTACATCTACTTCTGCAGAAGGTTCGGTAAATGGGAAATAAGAAGGACGGAAACGAACTTGTAAATCTTCTTCAAAAAATGCACGTAAGAAATCGTGTAATAAGCCTTTTAACTCAGTGAAGTTTGCTTTTTTATCTACATAAAGCAATTCAATTTGATGGAACATTGGTGTATGTGTTTGATCGTAGTCGTTACGATATACACGACCAGGTGCCATAATACGAATAGGCGGTTGCATTTTTTCCATGGTACGAATTTGCACACCTGAGGTTTGTGTACGGAGTAATAATTCAGGATTAAACCAAAAAGTATCATGATCAGCACGTGCTGGGTGATGTTTAGGGATATTTAATGCATCGAAATTATAATAATCACTTTCAATTTCGGGACCGGTTTCCACAGAAAAACCTAACTCTGAAAAGAATTTTGTTACGCGATTAATGGTAATAGTCACTGGGTGTAAACCACCCGTTTCTGTTTTACGACCAGGAAGACTCACATCAATACGCTCTTTTTCCAATTTCGCATTGAGTTCTGTTTGCTCCCATTCTGCTTTTTTAGCATTTAAAAAATCTAATGCCGCTTGTTTTGCTTCATTGATTTTAGCGCCCATTGCTGGACGCTCTTCTGCAGCAACATTACGCAATTCTTGCATAAGTTGGGTGAAATGCCCTTTTTTACCAAAATATTCCACACGAATTTCATCTAATGTGGCTAAACTTTTATTTTCGATTTGCTCAATCGCTGATTTTGCTTTCTCAACAAGATCTTTCAGATGTTGCATAGTTTCCCCTGATTATCTTTTCTAACTAAAAATACACTTAATGATAATACTAACTCATTAAAAAATCACGCGTTTATTAGTGAATTGATGTTTCAGATGAAAAATGACAAAGATTTTTGCTATTTTTTGAGATATATCACAGTAATTTTTAACATTTTGGATAGAATGAAGGAGAATCGAGCATGTCTAGGAGGCGTATTATGTGGAAATCAATTTCTCAAGTCTTAGCTGATCAATTTGGTGCTTACTATAACATCAAAGAAAAAAACAAAGTTCCTGGTGGCGAAGTGAATGAAACTTGGCTTATTACGGATGGAATCCAACCAGTCTTTGTTAAAGTGAATGAACGGTCCTATCGTTCAATGTTTCGTGCAGAAGCTGACCAATTAAACCTACTAGGCAAAACCAATACAATCCGACTTCCGCAAGTATATGGTATAGGCTGTTCTCAAAACCATAGTTTCTTATTATTAGAAGCGCTTCCTATTACTCAACAAACCAATGCAACGCCACATTTTGCTGAAGAATTAGCAAAACTCCATCAAGTGTCTGGCACTAAAAACTATGGATTAGATTTTGATACTTGGCTTGGTCCTGAGTATCAGCCAAATAAATGGAATGGAAGTTGGGCGAAGTTTTTTGCAGAACAGCGTATTGGATGGCAATTACAACTCTGCAAAGATAAAGGTTTAGGCTTTGGTGATATTGATTTAATTATTGAAAAAGTAAAACACAAACTTTCAAAACATAATCCTAAACCTTCTTTGTTACATGGTAACTTATGGATTGAAAATACCGCTATTGTAGGAAATCAAACCTTTACTTACGATCCTGCTTGCTACTGGGGTGATAGAGAGTGCGATTTAGCATTCAGTGAGCTTTTCCAACCTTTCTCAGCTGAATTCTATGAAATTTATGACCGCACTTTCCCACTTGATAAAGAAGGTTTTGAAGAAAGAAAACACCTTTATCAGCTCTATTATTTACTAAATTTCAGCCATCGTTTTAATGGAAGTTATATTAACTTAACCACTAAATTGATTGAAGAACTTCTACTTGAATAATTTCTTAAACATCAGATAAAAAAAGAGCGTAATTTTCATTACGCTCTTTCTATCTTCTCTATCTATTATTTTTGATAAAGAGGTGCTGGACCTTGAGTTCCACCGTTAACTTGACCACCTTCTTGTAATTTTAATACAGAACCAGAAGCAGTGATTTCTACACGACGGTTTGGACGTAAACAGTCTTTCTCAGCTTTACTTGCGTGTTTGTAACCGTTACAAGCTTTAACTTGTGGTACTTTACCGTAACCAACAGCTGTAATTTCAGATGTTACACCATCTTCAATTAAACGAGCTTTAACACGGTTTGCACGACGTTGAGAAAGATCTAAGTTGTAAGCATCAGAACCTAAACGGTCAGTGTAACCTGCAACTTTAACTTCTTTAGCACCAGTTTCTTTTAATTGTGCTGCAACGTTATCAACAACTTCTTTACCACGTGGAGTTAAAGTATCTTTATCGAAGTCGAACAAGAAGTCACCACTTAAAGTAAATGCTGAGTTTCCGTTACAACCGTTTGGATACCAGAAGAAGCTTTGAGCATTGTGGTTTTTGTCAAATAATATTTTGTATTGACAAATTTTGTGAACACCATTCTCACGATAGTTGAACGCATAATCCCACTCTTCAACACCGTATAAACCTTCAGAGAAGTGTGGACGACCGATTAGGTTATATAATTGGTCTTTGTTCATACCACGTTCGATCATACGAACGTTATCCCAGTTTGGCCATGAACCAAATTGGCTACCATCATGGTTGAAACCAGCTTTATCAATCTTAGGCCATACGAGTTGTGGTACTTGTTGACCATCAACTTCTTTATATTCTGGAGTACCAGCTTCTGTAACTTTGCTTAAGTTACCACAAGCAGCAACTGTCGCTACTGCTACTGCAGATAATAAAATACGAGATAATTTCATTTCTTTACCTTTTTACTGTTAAGGTGCAATCCTTGCAAGAAGAACCTACACAACTAAACTTTATAAATTTTACAAATAAAACTATAAAAAGTTTCATGGCGTATGGTAGTCATAATTCTTTAACTTGTAAATAAAAAAACATTAAAAAATGATTTTTTATGGAACTTTTTTGTAAAGTTGTGTAAAGAGTTGTCAAATAAGTAAATTTTTTTCTTATTGAATAAAATCCTGTCCATTTTTTGTTAAATTTCGATGGATAATTCCCTCAATACTCTCTTCAGCTTGCTTACCTATTTTTTGTAAAAGTGGCTTTTTCACTTTATATTTCACCGCGATCACAGACTTATCTTTCATTTTTTCAAGAATAATATCATCACTGGTTGCTAACTCATCGACTAGTTGAAGCGCTAAGGCTTGTTGACCGAACCAATGCTCACCAGTTGCGACTTTATCCACATCTAAGTGCGGTCGATTTTGAGCCACAAATTGTTTAAATAATTGATGAGTTTCCTCAAGTTCTGCTTGGAATTTCTGTTTTCCTTTTTCAGTATTTTCACCTAATACTGTAACGGTGCGTTTAAATTCTCCAGCGGTCATCACATCAACATCGACATCATGTTTTTTCAATAAACGATGAATATTGGGAATTTGAGCTACAACACCAATAGAACCGATGATCGCAAAAGGTGCGGAAACAATTTTATCTGCCACACAAGCCATCATATACCCACCACTTGCAGCAACCTTATCTACTGCAACTGTTAATTTAATTCCTTTTTGTTTTAAGCGAGCTAACTGCGAGGCAGCCAAACCATAACCATGAACAACACCACCTGGGCTTTCTAAACGTAGTAAGACCTCATCATCGACTTTTGCTACATTAATAATCGCCGAAATTTCCTCTCGAAGTGCGGTCGTTTCGGATGCCGAAATATCACCTTTAAAATCGAGCACATAAACACAAGGTTTAGGCGTTTCTTTCTCACCATTTTTTAATTTCGCTTTTAATGCCTTTGCTTCTTGCTTTTTCGCTTTTTTCTCCGCTTTTTCGGCTTGTTTAAGTTCTTCTTCTGAAAGCTGAAAATCGCGTAAATGCTTTACCGTATCCTTAAATTCTTCTGAAAGATCTGTCACGACCAACTCACCATGATGTGTTGCATTACGCTGTTTTGCCGAAATAATCATTGCGACAATAGCGGCAATCACAAGTAAAATCGTTAAAATCTCCAAAATAAAAATGCCATAGCCGGTCAAAATATCAGACCACATAGTTTTCTCCTAAAATAAAGTGAAGGCATTATTTTACTGTGCAAGCCTGATTTACACTAACTTTTTATGGAAAATTTTGCGATTTAAGGTAAACTAACGCAGTTTTATTGCCTAATTTATAATGAATTACAGAGGTTTATATGTCTAAAGTTGCATCCATTGTTGATGTGTTACAAGGTAAAATCGCTATTGGCGAAAAAGTTACCGTACGCGGCTGGGTTCGTACCCGTCGTGATTCCAAAGCTGGTCTTTCTTTCCTCGCTGTTTATGACGGTTCTTGCTTTGATCCTATTCAAGTTATCGTCAATAACGATATTGAAAATTATGAAAGTGAAGTATTACGCTTAACAACGGGTTGTTCTGTTATCGTAACCGGTACCATTGTTGAGTCACCTGCTGAAGGTCAAGCTGTTGAACTTCAAGCTGAAAAAGTAGAAGTGACAGGGTTTGTAGAAGATCCTGACACTTATCCAATGGCAGCAAAACGTCACTCAATTGAATACTTACGTGAAGTAGCTCACTTACGTCCTCGTACCAATATTATCGGTGCCGTGGCGCGTGTTCGTCACTGCTTAGCACAAGCTATTCATCGTTTCTTCCATGAACAAGGCTTCTATTGGGTCGCTACCCCATTAATTACCGCTTCAGATACTGAAGGTGCGGGTGAAATGTTCCGTGTTTCAACGCTTGATTTAGAAAACCTTCCTCGTGGTGAAGATGGCAAAGTTGATTTCAGCCAAGACTTCTTCGGAAAAGAGTCATTTTTAACGGTTTCAGGACAATTAAACGGTGAAACTTATGCGTGCGCATTAAGCAAAATCTATACTTTTGGTCCTACATTCCGTGCTGAAAATTCAAATACAACTCGTCACCTTGCAGAATTCTGGATGGTTGAACCTGAAGTCGCTTTCGCAACGCTTGCTGACAATGCTAAATTAGCAGAAGATATGTTGAAATACGTGTTCCGTGCAGTACTTGCTGAGCGTAAAGATGACTTAAAATTCTTTGAAAAACACGTAGATAAAGATGTGATTACTCGTTTAGAAAACTTTGTAAACTCTGATTTTGCTCAAATCGACTATACCGATGCAATCGACGTGTTATTAAAATCAGGTAAGAAATTCGAGTTCCCTGTTTCTTGGGGTATCGATTTATCTTCTGAACATGAACGTTTCTTAGCAGAAGAATATTTCAAATCACCTGTTGTCGTGAAAAACTATCCAAAAGATATCAAAGCCTTCTATATGCGTTTAAATGATGATGGTAAAACTGTGGCCGCAATGGATGTTCTTGCACCTGGAATTGGTGAAATCATTGGCGGTTCTCAACGTGAAGAACGTTTAGACGTATTAGATAAACGTATGGAAGAAATGGGCTTAAATCCTGAAGATTACTGGTGGTATCGTGATCTTCGTAAATATGGTACCGTACCACATTCAGGTTTCGGTCTTGGTTTTGAACGCTTAATCGTTTATGTAACTGGCGTACAAAATATTCGCGATGTGATTCCATTCCCTCGCGCACCAAGAAATGCAAATTTCTAAAAATATTGTTTAAATTGACCGCACTTTTTTTAAAGTGCGGTCATCATTTTAGGCGATAAATTTATCCCCTATTCCATTTATTGTGTTTGAATCAATCTTTCAAATACATCACATTAAGGAAAGTAGAAATGGACAAAATTAAACAACTCTTTGCTAACAACTACAGTTGGGCGCAAAGAATGAAAGAAGAGAATTCCACTTATTTTAAAGAACTTGCCGATCACCAAACACCTCATTATCTTTGGATTGGTTGCTCTGATAGCCGTGTTCCTGCTGAAAAACTCACAAATCTTGAACCGGGCGAATTATTTGTTCATCGTAATGTTGCTAACCAAGTTATTCATACGGATTTTAACTGCCTTTCAGTTGTACAATATGCCGTTGATGTACTCAAAATTGAACATATTATTATTTGCGGTCATACAAATTGTGGTGGTATTAAAGCAGCGATGCAAGATCACGATCTAGGGTTAATCAATAACTGGTTGCTCCATATTCGTGATATTTGGTTTAAACACGGGCATCTATTAGGCAATCTTTCAGCAGAAAAACGTTCAGATATGCTCACTAAATTAAATGTTGCAGAGCAAGTTTATAACCTAGGACGCACATCTATCGTAAAAAGCGCTTGGGAGCGTGGACAAAAACTCTCCCTACATGGCTGGGTATATGATGTAAATGATGGATTCTTAGTAGATCAAGGTGTTATTGCAACCAGTCGGGAAACTCTTGAAATCTCTTACCGTAATGCGATTGCTCGCCTATCTAGCCTAGCGGAAGAAGATATCCTGAAAAAAGAACTTCCAGAAAACGAAGAATAAAAAAAAAGTGTGGTTAAATCTAATGAAATTTAACCGCACTTTTTATTTCAAACTTACTATTTAACTAACTCTGTTTGCATATACATCAAACGATCAATATTCGTTAAATAATGTCCTAACTCTTGGGATTCTGGCTTATGAATATAAGGGATTTTACCTAGCAAAGGCGCATCAATCTGAGCCTCTAAAATATCTACCACCTCTTTATAATGCCCTAAACAAGGGTTAATTCGATTTGCAATCCAGCCTAATAAAGGAACGCCAAGCTGTTTAATCACTTGAGCTGTCAGCAATGCATGGTTAATACAGCCTTCTTTGATACCAACAACCAACACAACAGGCATTTTATGCTCAACAACCCAATCAGCAAAACTCTTACCTTCTGCCATTGGTGTGAGTAACCCAAATGAACCTTCCACCACAACAGATTGATATTTTTGAACTAATGTTGTTAAGGCTTGGTTAATCTTATTTAATTTAATGCGTGATTTATCTCGAGTCAGCATCGGCAAGGAATGAGCAAAAGTATAGCTATTTACTTCTTGATAAGATACGGGCTCATTCGTTGCATCCATTAAAGCTAACACATCTGAATTATTGTCAGCATCATAATCTGTTTGGGATTCATTAGACTGATTTTCGACAGGATAGATACCCTCTTCACAGCTACAAGCTATTGGCTTATAACCCACAATTCGCACGCCCTTTGCTTGTAATGCCTGAATAATGGCACGGCAGGCGGTGGTCTTGCCCACGTCGGTATCTGTACCTGCCACAAAGAAACTACTCATTTTCATTCTCCTTTTAAAAGTGCGGTGAATTTTAAATGAGTTTTTTGAAGAAAATATTGAGGTAAAGCAAGATTTGAAGATTTTTACGAAAAAATAAGAAGGTTATTTGATCTCACTCAAACTATTAAATAACCCATCATCCTGTTTTGGCATTTGAAGGTAAAATCCTTGCTGAGTAATTTTCTCCATTACTTCATCTTTATCAGCATGAACAAGCGGCTTACTTCCCTTCAAATTGAAAGGCATAAGAAACTGAGGCTTGCCAAAACTCTGCATTAATATATCCGGTACGGCTGAAAAATCATCTCGTTTGGAAATATAAAGATAGCAGCCTGGTTTACGTTTACTTTTATAAATTGCACATAACATTTCATATTGCTCCAAAAAGAAAAAACCTACCAGATAATCTCTGATAGGTTTTATTTTACGAAAGTTTAATTATTTAGTCACAGCTTCTTTTACTTCAGCTGCTTTATTTGCTGCCGCATCTTTTGCTTCAGCCGCTTTATCAGCTGCCGCATCTTTTGTTTCTGAAGCTGAGTTTTTTACTGCTTCCATTTTAGAAGACATCGCATCTTTTGCTTCAGCCATTTTATTTGCTGCAGCATCTTTCATTTCAACTGCTTTATCTGCTGCTGCATCTTTTGCTTCAGAAGCTGCATTTTTTACTTCTTCCATTTTAGAAGACACTGCATCTTTTGCCTTAGCCATTTTATTTGCAGCAGCATCTTTCATTTCAGAAGCTTTATCAGCTACTGCTTCTTTTGTTTCAGCCATTTTATTTGCAGCTGAATCTTTTGCGTCAATTGCTGCATTTTTAACATCAGTTGCAACTTCTTTTGCTGCATCTTTAATTTGTGTTGCTGCATTTGCTGTTGCATCTTTTGCTGCTTCAACTTTTTGAGCTGTTTCTTGTTTATCGAAACAACCAGTTACGGCTAAAGATGCACCTAATACTAATACGGCTAATACTGATTTTTTCATTGTCATTCTCCATTTTATAATTAAGAATTAATCCAAAGCTATCTGCTTTGTGTGATCTAGTTTACGTAAAAAAAACTTAAAATAAAACATCTTCCAAAAAAATTTACATTTCTAAAGATATAGTTTTTTATAATACCTCTCTAAAACAACTATAACCCAATGAAATTAAAAGATTTGTAAAAAAGTTCATTATAAAAATTTTATTTTTTGTAAAGATAAAAAATCACTTTTTTGTGTTTTTTTTGAACAATCCCACTCAGTTAATTTGAATAATCCTTAACTATTGCTTTTACTTTTCAGTTACTTTTTTACGGCTGCAGATTGATCTTTTGTTTCAGAATCTACATTTTTTACTTCCTCTGCTTTAGAGCACACAGCATCTTTTGCTTCAGTCATTTTATTTTCCGCAACATGTTTAACATAGTTAGCTGCTGCAACCACAGCATCTTTAACTTGTACTGCCACGCTTACTGTGGCATCTTTTGCAGCTTCAACTTTAGAAGACATTACATCTTTTGCCTCTGAAAGCGAATCTTTTACTTCAGCAACTTTATCTTCGACAGCTTCTTTTGCTTTTACAGCTTTATCTTCAGCCGCATCTTTCACTTCAGCAG